>NZ_JBHZBH010000006.1:0-268475 GCF_042754765.1 Nonomuraea sp. NPDC059194
GTCCCCCCAGAAGTCCCCCCAGAAGTCCCCCCAGAAGTCCCCCCAGAAGTCCCCCCTGAAGTGCCCCCTGAGATCTCCCCCGAAGCCGGGTCGTACGGTACCCGCACCGGACCAGACGGCGTCTCCACGATCCGCGACGGCAGTGGCCCCGACGGCGGGTCGAGCGGCGGCAGCAGGTGCGCGGGCGTCGAGTCCGACGGCGTCGGGATCGGCCCCGTCGAGCGCGGGGAGCCGCCGTGACTGGCCAGCATGCGTTCGAGCAGGTCGGCGACCTGCGCCGCGGTCATCCGTTCGGCCGGGTTCTTGCGCAGCAGCCCCTCGATGACCGGCAGCATGGCGCCGGCCCGCTGGGGCCTGATCGGCTCCTGCGTCAGCACCGCGCCGAGCACGGCGATCGCGTCGGGCCCCTCGTACGGCGGCCGCCCCTCCACGGCCGCGTAGAGGGTCGCCCCGAAGGACCACAGGTCGGCAGCCTGAGTGATGGGCTGTCCCGACAGCCGCTCCGGCGGAACGTAGGCGGGCGAGCCCATCAGCAGCCCCGTCTGCGTGATCGACACGTCGCCCTCGATGGCCGCGATGCCGAAGTCGGTCAGCACGACCCGGTCGGCGGTGAGCAGGACGTTGCCCGGCTTGACGTCACGGTGGAGTATCCCCGCCGCGTGCGCGTGCCTGAGCGCGTCGAGCACCCTGATGCCGATCTCGGCGGCCTGGACGACGGGCAGCGGGCCGCTCTGCCGTACGGCCTGCTCCAGCGACCACGCTCGGACCAGCTCCATCACGATCCATGGCCGCCCGTCCTCCTCGACCACGTCGTGGACGGTCACGATCCCCGGGTGGCCGAGGCGGGCGGCGGAGCGGGCCTCGCGCATCATGCGCCGGTGGGCCACCTGCTTGCCCGCGTGGTCGAGCCCGTAGGGAAGGATCAGCTCCTTCACCGCCACGGACCTGTCGAGCAGCACGTCGTGCGCGTGCCACACCATGCCCATGCCGCCCCTGCCCACCGGGGACAGCAGCTTGTACCTGCGTCCGATCAAACGACCCTGGCTCTCGGCGCCCCCCGGCACGCCAGGTCCCTCGGCAGGGACCTTTCCGAGCAAGCGGTCAGACATCTCCCGCCCCCTATTCCCTATGCCGAATTGCGAGGTTCGACACCATATCGGCATGCGATTAGTAAACGGAAGCCGACGTAATGAAACGGCCGGTTATGGCCAGGTGACGTGCGGGAACGCGAAAACAGCTAATTGATCACTTATCGAATGCGAGCGCGTTGAGCGCGGCAATGAAGGCCTCCGCGGGCGGACTCACCAGCCCGGCGCCCACTTGTCCCGTTCCCGGGATCTTGCCGGCGATGCCGGTGTTGACGACGGGAAGCAGCCCCGTCCTGGCGACGAGCGCCACGTCGATGCCCACGGGCGTGCCGCGGAAGCCGAGCCCGGGAATCTGGTAGGCGGGATGCTCGGCGAGCGTGATCTCGTACATCGAGCGGGTGGCCGTGATCGCGTCGCCGACCTCGCCGCCGACGAACCTGACGATGGCGGGCGCCCCGGCCATGGCGAAGCCGCCCAGCCCCGAGGTCTCGGTGATCGTCGAGTCGCCGATGTCGGGGTTGGCGTCGGCGGGGCCGTACGCGCCGAGATAGAGACCGTCGGGCACGCCCGCGGGCCCGGTGAACCAGCGCTCGCCCAGGCCGGAGACCTGCACGCCGAAGTCGGTGCCGTTGCGGGCCATGGCCACCACCAGCGAGGAGCCCGGCACGCCGCGGGCGGCGTCGGTGCTGACCTTGCAGGCGGCCATGGCGGGGTTGAGGAAGAAGTGGTCGTTGCCCCCGGCGAAGCGCAGCACCTCGGCCGCGCGCGTGGGCGCCGCCTCGACCAGCGCGGGCGCCAGCTCCCGCAGGAACAGCGAGGTGGCGGCGCGGTTGCGGTTGTGGAGCTCGTCGCCCATCTGCAGCGCCTGCGCGATGAGCGCGCGCAGGTCGATCGGGCCGCTGATCCGCAGCGCGTCGCGCAGGGCGGGGCCGAGCACCTCGCCCATCCAGCGCAGCCGTTCGAGCACCTCGGGGCCGTAGGCGCCGTAGCGCAGCACCTTGCCCAGGCCCTCGTTGAGCGAGCAGTAGGCGGTGCCGCCGTGCTCGGCGTCGCGCACCTCGAACACCCACATGGACGGGCTGACCACGCCCGCCATCGGACCGACCGTGCGGTGGTGGTGGCAGGAGTCGAGCGTGACCTCGCCCGCGGCCAGGGCGCGCTCGGCCTCCTCGACCGTGGTGGCCAGGCCTTCGAGCAGCATCGCGCCGATCAGCGCGCCGCGCATGGGCCCCGAGGCCCGCTCCCAGGTGATCGGCGGGCCCGCGTGCAGGAACGTCCCCCTGTCGAGGCCGAGCGCGTCGGCGGCCGGCCGTACGTCGACGAGCTGGGGGCGGGCGCTCAGCAGGCGGCCGACGGCGACCTCGTTGGCGGCGCTCCTGCGCGGGTCGGCCAGCACCGCGGCCAGCGCGGCGGCGGTGCCGGGCAGCGGGGGCCGCCAGTCGACCGCGGTCCTGGGTACGGCCTGGGCGTCCAGCGCCTCGCCGAGCAGGTCGGCGCCGACCGTGATGACGTGCGGATCGACGGGCAGCGGGCTCATGTGGCGCTCCCTGCGGCGTGACGTGCGGCGTGGGCGTTGGAGGTGAAGACGGCCGCGCCCGCCTCGTACAGCGCCGCGGCCTGGCGGCGCAGCCCCTGCGGGTCGCCCTCGGTGCCGACCAGGGCGATCACCACCTGGACGCCCCTGCCGGTCGCGGCCTCGATCGCGGGGGCCAGCCGCAGCGCAGGGTCGGGGTCGGCGCCGTGCCCGAGCACCACGTCCATCAGCGCCACCTCGCCCGGCTCGACCTTGGCGAGGGCTTCGAGCCTGAGCGTCGGGTCGATCATCGGGTGCGCCCTGCCCCTGGTGAACACGTCGTCGCCGTAGTCGACGAAGCCGCCGGGGGTGATCAGCGACGCCTCGGTGCACAGCGTGCCGCCGGAGTACAGGCCCCTGACGGGGCCGCGCGTGACCGGCCTGCTCCACGAGGGCCAGTCGGGCGGTTCGAGGCCGAGCGCGCGCAGCGCGCTCTCCGCTGCCGTGGTCAGGTCGCCGCCCGAGACGCCCAGCAGCGCCTGCACCACGGGCGTGCGCAGCTTGTCCACGACCTCCTGTACGGCACGCGCCACCTCGGGCGCGGGCGGCTTGGAGACCAGCACGATCAGCTCGGTCCCCGGATCGTCGTCGAGCCAGCGCAGCGCCCGCATCGCCGACAGCCCGCCCACCTGGGCGGACAGGTCTCTGCTCCCGACGCCGAGCACGTGGCTCACGCCGACCCCTGCCGCATCCAGCAGCGAGGTCACGTGCTGCGCCCCCGTACCGGAGGCGGCGACCACGCCGACGGCTCCTGGCCGCAGCACGTTGGCGAACCCCAGCCCGGCCCCGCCGATCACGGCGGTCCCGCAGTCGGGGCCCATGACGAGCCCGCCGCGCTCCTCTGCCAGCCGCTTGAGCAGCACCTCCTGCTCCACGGGCAGGTTGTCGCTGAAGATCATCACAGGCAGGCCCGCCTCGACGGCGTCGAGCGCCTCGGCGAAGGCGTGCTCGCCCGGCACGGAGACCAGCACCAGGTTCGCCTCCCCCGTCCTGGCCGCCGAGCGGGTGGTGCGCGGAGGGAAGTCCTCCGACGCCCGCGCGGGCGAGCGGCTCGACAGCTCGCCCAGCAGGCGGTCGAGCTCGCCCGTCGCGGCCGCCACGTCCCGCGCCCGCAGCGCCACCAGCAGCTCGGACCCTGAGGGCGCCGCCGAGGGCAGGTCGAAGCCCAGCTCCCTGGCCAGGTCGAGGTTGAGCGGCGTGGCCATGGCGACGACGGCCACCTCCACGCCCGGCGTCGTCATCAGCGCCTGGCTGACCCGCATCAGGCTCACCGAGTCGTGGTAGACGCCGGGGACCAGTTTCACCAGGGAGTTCATGAGTCCGCTCCGAGAGCCAGCACCGAGTCGAGGCCGATGCGCAGGCCCTGGGCGAGGTCGGCGCCCGAGGTGTGGCCCAGATGCAGCAGCCGTCTCAGCGCGGGCTCGATCGGCTGGGCGCCGGCGATGCCGCGCAGCACGCCGGTGACCTCGGGGCTGGCCTCTCCTCTGGCCGCGCAGTGCAGCAGCGTCGCCGAGATCGCGGTGGTGCGGGTGCCGGCGTCGAAGGTGACGGCGGCGGCCAGCCAGTCGGCCAGCCACACCGCCCGCTCGACCCGCGCGGCCGAGCCCAGGTGGCGCAGCGCCACCAGCAGGCCGGCGAGCACGTCGTCGCCGCTGGGGGTCAGGCCGGGCCCGAGGCCCACGAGTTGTTCGGCGGCGGTCACGGCGCGCACCAGCGATGCCTGCGCGCAGCCGGCCGCCAGCTGGGAGATGGCGGCGTTGTCCTCCAGGCCAGGTCGCCTGGAGGTCCTGGGCGACATCGCGGGCACGGCCTGGGCCAGCCGTTCGAGATCCACGCCGGGCAGCGCGGGCGCGGGGTCCCACCAGCGGCGGGCCCTGACCCGGTAGCGGCCCACCTCGATCACGCCGTCGCCGACGGCGGCCTCGTCGCCCACGTTCACCCGCGGCAGCTCGCCGGCCAGCAGCACCGAGTTGGGCAGCCTGGTCGCATCGCCGGTGATCATCGCGATCACGGAAGGCTCCAGCTGGGTCCGCACCTCCAGGTACACGCCCACGGACACCGTCGCCAGCACCCGCGCCGGCACCCTGGCCGACTCCAGCACAGGTCGGACGGCCGCGCTCGCCGCCCCCGTGAGGTGGATGCGCGGCTGGACCCTTCTCTGCGTGCCGAGCGTCATGGTCCCGACGGTAGAGCGGGGTTTCACCCCTCCGTACGGAGAAATGTGCCAACAGTCGGTCAAAAGGTTGGCTCTTCCTGACACACGGGTTCATCAGTCACAATCGCCTCATGGAGCCCCCTGTCCGCCTGGCCAGCACCGGAACGATCATCCACGGCGTCTCGGTGGGCGAGGTGCTGGGCGTCTCCACGCTCGCCAAGGCCACGCTGATCGCGGGGCGGTCCGGTCTCGACCGGATCGTCCAGCGGCTCAACGTGATGGAGGTCCCCGACATCCTGGCCTGGGTCAAGCCGCACGAGCTGCTGCTGACCACCGGCTACCCGCTGCGCAACACCCCCCAGTCGCTCGACCGCCTGGTCGCCGACCTCGACGAACGCGGCCTGGCGGCGCTGGCCATCAAGCTCGGCCGCTACGTCGACGAGCTGCCCGCCGAGATGGTCGCCCAGGCCGACAGGCTCGGCTTCCCGCTGATCGTGCTGCCCAACGACGTCGGCTTCGACGACATCCTCAACCAGGTGCTCACCGACATCCTCAACAGGCAGGCGGCCGTGCTCGTCCGCGCCGAGGAGGCGCACCGGGCGCTGGTCCAGGTGGTGCTGGCCGGAGGCGGGCTCGGCGAGGTGGCCACCGAGGTCGCGGCCCTGCTCGACGTGGCCGTCGCCGCCGTCGACGGCGCCGGCAGGGTGCTGGCCTGCGCGGGTCCGCCCGAGCACGTCGCCGCCCTGCGCCGTATGGCCGGTACGGCCGGCCGTACCGGCGAGGTCGTCTCGGTGCCGGTCGTGGCGGGCGGCCACCACCACGGCAGGATCGTCGCCCACAGCCCCGCGGGCCCGATCCGCGACAGCGACATCGGCATCCTGGAGCGCGCCGCCACCGTCGCCGCGCTCGTCATCACCAGGCAGGACGCGGTCAACGCGGTCGAGAGCAAGTACCGCGCCGACTTCCTGCGCGACGTGCTGACCGGCAGGGCGGGCTCGGCCGAGCGGATCGCCAACAGGTCGCGCGCCTTTGGCTGGGACCTCGAACGGCCGGTCACCGTCCTGGTCGCCGAGCTCGACCCCGAGTGCGACGAGCGCACCGCGCAGGACCGCCTGGTCGCCTCGTGGACCTCCGCCATGCGCCGCCACGATCCATGCGGCGCGGCCGCGGGCTTCTCCCACGAGGTGGTCGCCGTCGTCGACGCCCTCGTCGACAGCTCCAAGGTGGCCCGCGACGCGGCGGCGGCCTTCGCCGACGCCTCCTCCGTCGGCACCTTCTCCACCGGCACCAGCCGCAGCTGCCCCGGCGCCGACAGCCTGCCCGAGGCCTACGGCCAGGCGCTGAAGGCGGCACGGGTCGGCCGGCAGCTGCACGGCCCCGGCGCGGTCGCCCACTTCGACCAGCTCGGCGTCTACCGGCTGCTGTCGCTGGTCAACGACACCGCCGAGCTGCACGCCTTCGTGCGCGAGACGCTCGGCCCGCTGGCCGCCGACGACGACACCGAGAACGCCGACCTGCGCAGGACGCTGCAGGTGCTGCTGGAGACGAACCTGAACGTCGCAGAGACGGCCAGGCGCCTGCACTTCCACTACAACACGCTGCGCTACCGCATCGGCAAGCTCGAACGGCTGCTCGGCAACTTCACCGAGGACCCCCACCTGCGGCTCAACCTGACCCTGGCCCTGCACGTGCTGCGCATGCGGGGCATCTAGGCTGTCGTCCGTGGACCTGGACTTCGAGCTCAACTCCGACTACATCCCGCTGTGCGACCTGCTGAAATACTGCGGCGTCACCGAGACAGGGGGGATGGCCAAGCACCTGATCGCCGAGGGGATGGTGCTGGTCGACGGGGAGGTCGAGCTCCGCAAGACCTGCAAGATCAGGTCGGGGCAGGTCGTCAGCGGCGACGGGTTCACCATCCACGTGGCCTGACGTACCGAGCGCTCCCGCCCAGCCTCTAAGGTTCTCTCCGACATCTGGTAGGAGACATAACCGCAGGTTGGGAAGTGGTCCGATGGCGCTGGGGTGGAAGCTGCACGGCGAGGGGAAGGCGCTGGAGCCGGGCGAGGTGGTCAAGCCCGGCGAGCGGCTGACCTGGCCGCGCATGGTGGGCTTCGGCGCGCAGCACGTGATCGCGATGTTCGGCGCGACGTTCGTCTTCCCCCTGGTGATGGGCCTGGACGCGAACCTGGCCGTGATGATGTCGGGCGTCGCCACGATCATCTTCCTGTTGATCGTGAAGGGGAGGATCCCCAGCTACGTCGGATCGAGCGCCTCGTTCGTCGGCGCGGTCGTGGCGATCAGGGCCGCGGGCGGCGGCGACGGCACCGTGACGGGCGCGCTGCTGGCGGTCGGCGTCGTGCTCGGCCTGGCGGGCCTGGCGATCCACCTGCTGGGCGTGCGGATCATCCACCGCGTCTTCCCGCCGATCGTGACCGGCGGGGTCGTCATGCTGATCGGGTTCGGCATGGCCTACGTGGCGGCCGACGTCTACTGGCCGCAGGACCCGTGGGTGGCGCTCATCACGATGCTGGCGACGTTCGTGTTCATCGGCGTCCTGCGCGGCTTCCTCGGCCGGATCGGCGTGCTGCTCGGCCTGGTCTTCGGGTTCGTCCTGTCCTGGGTGTGGGACAGGACGGGCGGGCCGATCACCTCGCCCGGCGGCGACGGCAAGGTCACCGAGCACTTCAGGGTGAGCTTCGAGGCGGTCGCGCAGGCCGACTGGATCGGCCTGCCGACCCTGCACGGCCCCGTGTTCGAGGTGTCGGCGATCGTGCTGGTGCTGCCGGTGGTCATCGCGCTGATCGCGGAGAACGTCGGCCACGTCAAGGCCGTGGGCGAGATGACGGGCGCCGACGTCGACGCCTACATGGGGCGGGCGGTCATGGCTGACGGCGTCGGCACGGTCGTCTCGACCGCGGTCGGCGGCCCGGCCACGACCACCTACGCGGAGAACATCGGCGTCATGGCGGCCACCCGCGTCTACTCCACGGCCGCCTACTACGTGGCGGCCGTGATCGCGATCCTGTTCGGGCTGTGCCCGAAGTTCGGCGCGCTGGTGGCGGCCACCCCTGGCGGCGTGCTCGGCGGCGTGACGACCATCCTGTACGGCATGATCGGCCTGCTCGGCGCCAAGATCTGGATCGAGAACAAGGTCGACCTCAACGACCCCGTCAACCTGGTGCCGGTCGGCGCGGGCATCATCTGCGCCATCGGCCCCGTGGCCTTCCCCATGTCGGACACCTTCGCGCTCAGCGGCATCGCTCTTGGCACCATCGTCCTGCTGGCCGGCTACCACGGACTGCGCGCCGTCAACCGGAACTGACGACCCCGGTTGGGGTGGGGGTCTCCACGGCGGGGTACGGCGTGCGGTATCGGTTGGTCACCGAGGGCGCATGACCCGGCTTGCCGTACGGGATGACGAACGTTGGCAGATCATGCCGGTGAACGCCCGCCGGAGACGTCCTAATGTGCCCGCAACGGCCTGCGGGGCGGCCACCGAACCGATGGAGCGCGAACAGAGGGGCTCTCATGGTTTTGGGTTGGACGAAACACGGAGACGGCAAACATCTGGCCCCCGGAGAGGTCGTCAAGCCTGACGAGCGACTCTCCTGGCCCCGCATGGTGGGGTTCGGCGCGCAGCACGTGATCGCGATGTTCGGCGCGACGTTCGTGTTCCCGCTGGTCATGGGCCTCGACCCGAACGTCGCGATCATGATGTCCGGCGTCGCGACGATCCTGTTCCTACTGATCGTCAAGGGCAAGATCCCCAGCTACCTCGGCACCAGCGCCTCCTTCGTCGGCGGCGTGCTGGCGATCAGGGCGGCCTTCGGCGGCGACACGGCGGGCGTCGACGCCATCGTGACCGGCGCCATCCTCGTCGCGGGATTCGTGCTGTTCCTGGCCGGTGTGGCGATCCACGTGCTGGGCGTGCAGATCATCCACAAGATCTTCCCGCCGATCGTCACCGGCGCGGTGGTCATGCTGATCGGCTTCGGCCTCGCGTTCGTCGTCGCCGACGTCTACTGGCCGCAGGACCAGTGGATGGCGCTGGTCACGATGCTGATCACGTTCGTGGTGATCGTCGCGTTCAAGGGCTTCATCGGCCGGATCGGCATCCTCATCGGGCTGGTCGCCGGGTTCGTGCTGTCCTGGGCGGCCGACAAGGTCTTCGGGAACATCACCGCCTTCAACGCGGGCACCGGCAAGATCGACACCCATCCCCGGGTGAACCTCGACGCGGTCGCCCAGGCCGACTGGATCGGGCTGCCGAGCATGCACCTGCCCGACTTCAGGTTCTCCGCCGCGCTGCTGGTGCTGCCCGCGGTGATCGCGCTGATCGCCGAGAACATCGGCCACGTCAAGGCCGTCGGCGAGATGACCGGCACCGACGTCGACCCCTACATGGGCCGCGCGGTGGCCGCCGACGGCGTCGGCACGATGATCACCAGCGCGGTCGGCGGCTCGCCCACCACCACCTACGCCGAGAACATCGGCGTCATGGCCGCCACCCGCGTCTACTCCACGGCCGCCTACTACATCGCGGGCGTCATCGCGATCCTGTTCGGGCTGTGCCCGAAGTTCGGCGCGCTGGTCGCCGCCACGCCGGGCGGCGTGCTCGGCGGCGTCACCGTCATCCTCTACGGCATGATCGGTCTTCTCGGCGCCAAGATCTGGATCGAGAACAGGGTCGACTTCTCCGACCCCGTCAACATGGTCCCGATAGGCGCGGGCATCATCCTGGCGATCGGACCGGTCAAGCACGTGATCAGCAGCGAATTCGTTCTGGACGGCATCGCGCTCGGCACCATCGTGGTGGTGGGCGGCTACCACCTGCTGCGCGGGATCGCGGGCAGCCGAACACCGGCAGTGAGGGAGCGCACCGGGTGAAACCCGCCCCGTTCGTCTACCGTGCGCCCCGCGATCTCGGCGCGGCCCTCGAGGCCCTCGCCGAGGCGGGGGCGCACGGCAAGGTGCTGGCCGGGGGCCAGAGCCTGATCCCGCTGCTCAACATGCGCCTGGCCGCGCCCGAGCAGCTGATCGACATCAACCGGATTCAGGCCCTCGAACCCTTCGGGATCGAGGGGGCGGGCGTGCGCGTCGGCGCGCTGGCCCGCCACTCCCAGGTGGAGCGCTCGGAGGAGGTCGCGCTGGCGCAGCCGCTGCTGCGCCAGGCGCTCAAACTGGTGGCGCATCCGGTGATCCGCAACCGCGGCACCGTGGTCGGCAGCCTCGTGCACGCCGACCCCGCCGCCGAACTGCCCGCCGTGCTGGCACTGCTCGGCGGCACCGTACGGCTGGCCCGCCCCGAGGCCATGCGCGACGTGCCGGCCGGCGAGTTCTTCACCGGGCCGCTGGAGTCGGCGCTCGAGCCGGGCGAGCTGGCCGTCTCGGCCTTCTTCCCCGCGCTGCCCGAGCGGGCGGGCACCGCGTTCGTCGAGGTGGCCAGGCGGCACGGCGACTTCGCCCTCGCCGGTGTCGCCGCCCTCGTCGTGCTCGACGACGACCTGCGGGTGGCGAGCGCGAAGGTCGCGTGCGTCGGCGTCGGGCCCGTGCCGATCGTGGCCGACGTGAGCCAGGAGTGCGAGCGGCGGCCCGCCTCGACCGTCGACTGGGCGGGCGTGGCGCGGGCCGTACAGGACAGGACCGAACCGGACTCCGACATCCACGCGACCGCCGAGTACCGCAGGCACCTGGTCGGGGTGCTGGCGGTGCGGGCGCTGACAGAGGCGGCGAGAAATGCGGCATGACATCACGCTGGTCGTCAACGGCATCGCCCAACGGGTGAGCGTGCCCGCGCGCAGGCTGCTGTCCGACTGCCTGCGCCACGACCTCGGGCTGACCGGCACCCACGTGGGCTGCGAGCACGGCGTGTGCGGCTGCTGCACGGTGCTGCTGGACGGCGAGCCCGTGCGCTCGTGCCTGACGCTCGCCGTGACCGTGGACGGGAGAGAGATCACCACGGTCGAAGGGCTGGCGGGCCCCGACGGGATGTCGCCCGTGCAGCGGGCCTTCGCCGAGTGCCACGGGCTGCAGTGCGGCTTCTGCACCCCGGGCTTCCTCTGCACGGCCACCGCGCTGCTGAGGGACAACCCCGCGCCCACCGACGAGGAGGTCCTGGAGGGGATCTCCGGCAACCTGTGCAGGTGCACCGGCTACCAGAACATCATCAAGTCCGTCCACCGGGCGGCTGAGCTGATCGCGGAGGAGGAGGGCCGATGACGACGCGGCTGTTCGGCGAGCGGGTCCAGCGCAAGGAGGACCCCCGCCTGCTCACCGGGCAGGGCCGCTTCCTCGACGACCTCGGTCGCGACGCGCTGGCCGTCGCCTTCGTGCGCTCCCCGCATGCGCACGCCCGCATCCTCGATATCGACGTCTCAGGGGCGCTCGACATCGAGGGGCTGGTCGCCGTCTACACCTGGGAGGACCTGCCGGGCCGCGTCGCCGAGCCGCTCCCGCTGCTCATCCCGCATCCCGCGCTCACCCACGGCCGCACCGCCTACGCCCTGGCCAAGGAGTTCGTCAGACACGTCGGCGAGCCCGTCGTCATGGTCGTCGCCGAAGACCGCTACCTCGCCGAGGACGCCTGCGCCCGGATCGAGGTCCACTACGAGCTGCTCAAACCGGTCGTCGGCATCGAGGAGGCGGTCCAGGGCGCGGCGCTGGTCCACGACGACGTGCCCGGCAACGTCGGCGCCCACCTGGTGCAGGAGGTCCCGTCGCGGGCCGGGCAGCACGCCCGCGAGGCCATCGAGGCCGCCCCGCACACGCTGACCTTCCGGCTCGACATCGAGCGCAGCGCGTGCACCCCGCTGGAGGGGCGCGGCGTCCACGCCCGATGGGACGGCACCGACCTGCGCGTTTACTCCTCCACCCAGACCTCCACCAGCGTCAGGATGGCCATCGCCGCCAAGCTCGACCTGCCGCTCCCGCACGTCGAGGTGATCGCGCCCGACGTCGGCGGCGGCTTCGGCGTGAAGATCGTGCACCCGTGGCCTGAAGAGATCCTCGTGCCATGGGCCGCGATGCTGCTCGGCCGCGAGCTGAAGTGGACCGAGGACCGGCGCGAGCACTTCATCTCCTCCGCGCACGAGCGCGGCCAGGTGCAGCACGTGCGGGTCGGCTTCGACGACGAGGGCCACGTCCTCGGCCTGGACGTCACGATCCTGCACGACCACGGGGCGTACACGCCGTACGGGATCATCGTGCCGATCATCACCTCGACCCAGCTGCTCGGCCCCTACAAGATCGGCGCCTACCGGGTCGAGTTCAGCTCGATCTACACCAACACCGTGCAGGTCACGCCGTACCGGGGCGCGGGCCGCCCGCAGGGCGTCTTCTGCATGGAGCGGACCATGGACAAGATCGCCCAGTACCTCGGCAAGGACCGCACCGAGGTGCGGGCGGCCAACTTCATCCAGCCGGACGACTTCCCCTACGACCAGGGCATGATCTTCCAGGACGGCCGGCCGCTGATCTACGACAGCGGTGACTACCCCGCCATGCTGGCCATGCTGAAGGACCTCATCGGCTGGGACGACTTCGAGAAGCGGCCCGGCCTTGGCATCGGCATCGGCTGCTACGTCGAGGGCACCGGAGTGGGCCCCTACGAGGGCGGGCACGTGCAGGTCACCTCCGACGGGCGGGTGCACGTGTCCACCGGCCTCACCTCGCAGGGCCAGGGCCACGAGACGGTGTTCGCGCAGATCGCAGCCACCGAGCTCGGCGTGCCGATCGAGCGGGTCTCCGTGGTCACCGGCGACACCCGCAGGTTCGGGTACGCCGTGGGCACCTTCGCCTCCCGCGCCGCCGTCCTCAGCGGCAACGCGATCGCCCTGGCCTGCAGGAAGGTGCGCGACAAGGCGCTGCGGATCGCGGCAGAGGCGCTGGAGGCCGACCCGGGCGACCTGGAGATCACCGACGGGCTCGTCCACGTCGTCGGCGCGCCGTCGGCCGCCATCCCGCTGTCCACGGTCGCGGTGCTGTCCAACCCGCTGCGCTACTCCTTCGACGCCGAGACGGCCAAGGCGACGCAGTTCACCGGCGCCGCCGCCTACGACAAGCCGCCCGTGGCCGAGGGCGACGAGCCGGGCCTGGAGGGCCGCGACTACTACTCGCCGCTGCGCTCCACCTTCGCCGCCGGCATGCACGCCGCCATCGTCGAGACCGACCGGGACACCGCCGAGATCCGCATCCTGCGCTACGCCGTCGTCCACGACTGCGGCAAGCTCATCAACCCGATGATCGTCGAGGGGCAGATCCACGGCGGCGTCGCGCAGGGCGTCGGCGGGGCGCTGTACGAGCGGATGGCCTACGACTCCCACGGCCAGCTGCTCAACGCCTCGTTCATGGACTTCCTCATGCCGTATGCAACGGAGGTCCCGCACATCGAGACCGACCACCTGGAGACGCCTTCGCCACTCAACCCGCTGGGCCTGAAGGGCGCGGGCGAGGCGGGCGTCATCCCGGTCGCCGCCGTCATCGCCGGCGCGGTCGAGGACGCCGAGGGCCTGCCGATCGACCGGATGCCGATCTCGCCGTCGGAGCTGTTCCACCTAAGATCCGGTGGGTGAGCGAGCTACGAGCACCCGCGGCGGGCGCTGAACCTCGCCCACGGGGGCTGCGTACCTTCCGGCGTGATGACCTATCTCCGCACAGCGGCATTCGTGCTGGTGCTCGCGGCCTGCTCCCCGGGAGACGGCGGCTATGGCGCCGCCTCCGGGCCGATGACCGTCGAGCAACTGGCCGCCAAGGCCGGGTGCACGCCCCACATCCAGATCGACGCCCGCGAGCTCAGGCAGGGCCACTGCGAGACCGGCGACGGCGAGTTCTTTCTCACCACGTTCGCCACCCAGCAGGGCAAGGACGCCTGGATGGACACCGCGCCCGAGTACAACCCGCACCTGGTCGGCCCCCTCTGGACGGCCCTGTCCAGCAGGGCGGTGCTGGAGCGGGTGCAGCGCAGGCTTGGCGGTGACCTTCACCTGAAGGACCACAGGGTCAAGGGCTGAGCGGCTCCGGCAGGTCGCGCATCTTCCGCAGCGGCGACAGCAGCAGCGGGATCACCGCCAGCGGCATCAGCGCGCAGGCGATCCACAGCGCGGGCACCACGCCCAGGTGCTGGCCCAACGTGCCGCCGATGAGCGCGCCCAACGGCAGCGTGCCCCACACGATGAACCGCATCGTCGCGTTCATCCTGCCCAGCAGGTGGTCGGGAGTGATCGCCTGGCGGAAGCTGACCTGCGACACGTTGTAGACGACGATGCCCGCGCCGACGACGAACCAGGCGAAGGCGTACAGGCCGAGCCGCCAGCCCTGCGCGGCGAGCGGCACCAGTAGGACGAACGGCGTGGTGAGCAGGACCGACAGCCAGATCGTTCTGGCCGAGCCCACCCGCCTCGACATCGGGCCGACCAGTGCCGCGCCCGCCAGCCCGCCGACGCCCGCGACCGAGAACAGCAAGCCCATCATGCCCGGCGTGACGCCGACGACGTTGACGAGGAAGAGCACGGCGAGCGCGTTGTTCATCGCGTGTGCCAGGTTGGCGCTGGCCGTACAGGCGGCGATCATGCGCAGGATGGGGTGGCGCAGCACGAACGACAGGCCCTCGCCGATCTCCCTGACAAGGCCGCGCCGCTCGTCGCGGGCCGGGACGTCCCTGTCGGACCTGATGCCCGCCAGCAGCAGGCCCGACACCAGGAAGCTGACCGCGTCGACCAGGATCGCCACCGGCGCGGTGACGAGCTGCACCAGCCATCCGGCCGCGCCGGGACCCGCCACCTGCGCGCCCGAGCGGACGATCTCCAGCTTCGCGTTGCCCTCCACGATCTGCTCGCGCTCGACCAGCGACGGCAGATAGCTCTGGTAGGCGATGTCGAAGAACACGGTCGCCACGCTGACGCACAGGCCCACCACGTAGAGCTGCGGCATCGACAGCACGCCCAGCCACCACGCCACCGGCACCGAGGCCAGCAGGACGGCCCGCACCAGATCGCCGGTGATGAGGATCGGACGGCGGCGCAGCCGGTCCACCCACACCCCCGCGGGCAGGCCGATGAGCAGGAACGCGGCGGTCTCCGCCGCGACCAGCAGACCCATCTCGAACGGCGAGGCGCGCAGCGCCATCACCGCCACCAGCGGCAGCGCCACCATGCTGACCTGCGTGCCGACCTGGCTGATGGTGTCCGCGCCGAACAGGAGCAGGAAACCGCGTTGCCGTAAGAGACTCATCCCGGCATCCAACCAGACCGCCGAGCGACCTAGTGGCTCACCTGGGCGCGGGCGGGGGCGGCGATCCGCTTCCTGAACACCCAGTACGTCCAGCCCTGGTAGACCAGCACGAACGGCAGGACGGCCAGGCCGATCCAGGTCAGCACGCCGAGCGTGTACGGGCCCGAGGCGGCCTCGGCCAGCGTCAGCCCCGGCAGCGGCCTGGCCGCCAGCATCCCGAACAGCGCCGCCGAGGTCAGCACGATCGCGCCCGCCGTGGCGGCGAACGCCCAGCCCTCCCTGCGCCGCCAGATCAGCGAGCCGCCCGCGGCCAGGAGCGCCATGGCGCCGCCCGAGGCGAGCCACACCGGGAGGTCGCCGTCGCCGGGGACGGCCGACAGGGCGAAGCTCGCCAGCGGGATGACGGCGCAGGCGGCGCCCATGGCGGCGGCGCGGGCGCGCCGCCGTACCTGGCCCTCGGTTCTGAGCGCCAGGAACACCGCGCCGTGCAGCACCGCGACCGCCAGCGAGAACGCGCCGCCCACCAGGGCGGCCACGCCGCTGTTCAGCAGCACGTCGGCGAAGACGGCGCCCCAGAGGAAGGCGGGCAGCGCGCTGCCGACCAGGATGCCCACGTCGGCCCAGGCGCGGTCGGAGGCGTGCTCCAGCTTGCCGCGCCACTCCAGCGACACCCCGCGCACGATCAGCCCGGCCAGCACGAGCGTGAGCGGCAGGTAGAAGGAGCTGAGGAAACCGGCGTACCAGGCGGGGAAGGCGGCGAACATCGCGCCCACCGCGGTGATCAGCCAGACCTCGTTGCCGTCCCACACCGGGCCGATGGTCTGCAGGATCTGCTTGCGCTGCCCCTCGTTCCTGGCCAGGAACGGCGACAGCATGCCGACCCCGAAGTCGAAGCCTTCAAGGACGAAGTAGCCGGTCCAGAGGAAGGCGATGATGACGAACCACAATTCGATCACTGTGCTCTCCTCAGTACATGAGCGAGGGTTCGCGCACCGGCTCGCGGGCCGGCGCGGGAAGCTGTTCTGGACCCTTCTTGACGCTCCTGACCAGCAGGACGGCCTCGGCCACCGCGAGCACGCCGTACAGGAGGGTGAACAGCGTCAGCGACGTGGCCACCTCGGCCAGCGACACCCCGGGCGAGACGCTGGAGGCGGTCAGCAGCTCTCCGGCGACCGTCCACGGCTGCCGCCCGATCTCGCTGAGCAGCCAGCCCGCGATGACGGCCAGCAGCGGCAGCGGGAGCGCCAGCACCAGCGCCCTGGCGTACCACGGCGGCACCTGCCTGCGCCTGCGGGTCAGCCACAGGCCGAGCACCGACAGTGCCACGGCCGACAGGCCGAAGCTGATCATCACCCGGTAGGACCAGAAGACGACCTGCTGGTCGGGCCGGTAGTCGCCGGGGCCGAACTGCTTTTCCAGGCGACGCTGGATGTCCTCGGTGCCCTGGACGGTGGCCTCGAAGTCGTTGGCCGACAGGAAGCTGAGCAGCTTGGGGATCTCGATGCCGGGCAGCACGTGGAAGGGCGCGCCCTTGGTGTCGTGCGTCAGTCCCTCTGCGGCGGCCAGCTTCATCGGCTGCTGTTCGTACATGAGCTTGCCCGACATGTCGCCCGAGCCCGCCACGACGGCCCCGGCGATCGCGGTCATGACCAGCGCGCCGCGCAGCGGGCTCCTGAAGGTGGTGTCGCCTTTGAGCAGCCGGTAGCCGCTGACCGCCAGCACGAACCCGCCCGCCACGATGAAGCTCGTGGCGATCACGTGCGGCACCTGGGCGAGCGCGGTGGAGTTGGTCAGCACCGCCCACAGGTCGGTCATCCGCGCCTTGCCGTCCACCACCTCGTAGCCGACGGGGTGCTTCATCCACGCGTTGGCGGCGAGGATGAAGTAGGCGGACAGGTTCGAGCCGATCACCGCCGCCCAGATGGTGGCCAGATGGACGCGCTTCGGCAGCTTGTCCCACCCGAAGATCCACAGGCCCAGGAACGTCGACTCCATGAAGAAGGCGAGCAGCGCCTCCAGCGCCAGCGGGGCGCCGAAGACGTCGCCGACGAACACGGAGTACTCGCTCCAGTTCATGCCGAACTGGAACTCCTGCACGATGCCCGTCACCACGCCCATCGCGAAGTTGATCAGGAACAGCTTCCCGAAGAACTTCGTCAGGCGCAGGTAGTGCTCCTTGCCGGTGCGGTGCCAGGCGGTCTGGAGTCCGGCGACGAACACCCCGAGACCGATCGTCAACGGTACGAACAGAAAGTGGTAAACGGTGGTCACCCCGAACTGCCACCGTGCCAGGTCTAGCGCGTCCATTTTCCCCTCACGGGCTTGGAGCTCTACGAGTTGTAGTTCTACTAAAAGTAGTACTACGAGCTGTAGAGCAAAGCGACGGGGAGGTGCTGCGATCTTCGTCACAGACATGCTCAAGGGGTGCGAGGCCGCACACCTCGCACCCCTTGAGAGCCCCCTGGAGTTCCCCCCTCCGAGGTCAACGATCGCCGGTCGGGGGGCCGCCGCGCGTCACCCGTGCGGCTGATCCGCCCCTACTTCGCCCGGCGGAGGGCCGCCTTCAGATAGGCGTCCAGGTTGCCGAGCTCGTAGCCCCTGCGCCTGATCTTGGCGACCAGGATCGCGAAGTCCCTGGCCAGGTTGGGCCGGAAGTGCAGCAGCAGGATGTCGCCGGGGCGCAGCCGCTTGTCCGGCACCTGGTAGGCGATCTTCCCGCCCGGCTGCACGGTCGCCGTCCAGAGCAGCAGCGCCTCGATGCCGCACGCCTTGGCGGCCCGCAGGGTGTCGGCGCCGTAGTTGCCGAACGGCGGCCTGAACAGCGTCGGGCGGGCGCCGATGTGCTTGCGGATCAGCTTGGACGACCCGCAGATCTCGGCCTTCTGCGCGGTGTAGCCGAGCGTGCGGAGGTTGGGGTGGGTGAGGGTGTGGTTCTCGATCGGCACGCCCGCCTCGCGCAACTGCCGGACGTAGCCCCACTTGCCGCGGCCGACGTACTTGCCCTCGCCGCCCGCGGGATCGGGCGCGCCCAGCGCCTCCACCGCGTCGCGCGTGACGAACGCGGTGATCGGGATCCGCTGCTCGCGCACCTGCCTGACGAAGCCGGGATCCTGCTCCCAGCCGTCGTCGATGGTCAGGAACACCACCTTGCGCCTGGTGGGGATCGAGCTGATCACCGGCAGGACCGAGCCGTCCGAGGGGATCTCCTTCACCTCGCCGGGCCGGGGGAGCACGCCGGGCGGGCCCTCCTCTCGAGGCTGCGGCGCCGCCGTCGAGGCGGGCGGCGACGGCGGGGACCCGCGCTCCTGCGCTGCCGTACACCCTGCGACCAACGCGGCCGCCGTTATGCCCGCTGACACGCGCTTTGCCCCGAATCGCCCCCTGACCATGGGGCCCCATCCTGCCATGGATCTTGGGACATTCTCGGCGTGAGTTGCCATGAGGAAGGGGCCCGGTCCTGCCTAGAGTGGCCTTTGTGAAGGTCGCAGGCAGTGCGGTGCTCGGCATCGGCAGAGATCGTGTGTGGGACGCGCTCCAGGACCCGGCGGTGCTGGTGCGCACCATCCCGGGCTGTGAGCGCCTGGAGGAGACGGGCCCCGGCACCTACCGGATGACGGTCAGCGCCGGCGTCGCCTCGATCAAGGGTGTCTACCAGGGCGAGGTGGCGCTGTCGGAGCCGCTGCCACCCGAGCGCTTCGTGTTGCGGGCGCGCGGGCAGGGCGCGCCCGGAACAGTCGATGCCACCGTGGAGGTACGGCTGGCCGAGGTCGAGGGCGGCACCCGGATCGACTACGACGCCGAGGCGGTGGTCGGCGGGATGATCGGCGGGGTGGGGCAGCGGATGCTCGGCTCGGTCGCCAAGCGTACGGCGGGCGACTTCTTCAGCGCCGTCGAATCCCACCTGGTCGCGGGCGTCCCCGCCCTCGCGGGTCCTTCTCAGGGGCACGCGATCGCCGTCCCCGCCCAGGCGGCCCCCGTCGGCGTTGCGGGCCTCTCCGGCCCCGCCGTCGGAGATGCGGGCCCCGCCGTCGGCCCCGCGCACGGCATGGCGGCTACGCCCGAGCTCCGAAGTGCGACGTCAGGCCAGGTCTTCGAGCGGCCACGCCCGGAGAAGGCCCACACCGAGACCCGCCCGTGGGTCATGCTGGCCGCCTTCGGCATGGGCGCGGGCATCGCCCTGGGCAGCGCGGCGATCGGCTGGGTCCTGGGCCGAGCAGGCCGCCGCTGACACCCCCATCCGGCCCGGTGGCTCCTGGCCGGGTGGTCCTGCCGGTGCTCAGGCGGGGTCAGGCCGGGGCTGACGGCCCCTGATCGAGGTCTCGGGGTGCACTGGCCAGGTGCGGGACAGTTCCTCGGCCAGCGTCGCCGTCAGCGCCTCGACGTCGGCGCGCGCCGTCGCGTGCATCGCCTCCGCGACGATCAGGACGGCGCTCGTCGAGTCCCTGACGGCCGACAGGCCGCTCTGCCTGTTCGACCAGCGGCGGGCGTGCGCGCGCCCCTCCTCGTCGGCGAAGATCACCTCGCCGGGCTCGGGCCGCTCGGTCTGGCCGCCGAAGGTCAGGTAGGTCTCCTCCCCGCTCGCGTAGCGAACCTCCATGCTCCCCGCGACGTGGGCGCGGTCGAAGACCGCCACGGGGATCGCATACGCGAGCGAGATCGCGTTGCACAGGTCGATCAGCGGGTGGATGCGCGGCAGCGACCCCTCCTTCCTGAAGCGCCGCAACAGCGACTCCGACGCGCACCGGTACTGGGTCGGCTTCAGCCCCATCGCCGAAAAGGTGCGCCGCCAGGCCTGGATCTCGGGGAAGTCCGCCTCGGTGCCCGCCGCGAGCCGCTCCTTGGCGACGGCGGTGAACCTGTCAAGATCGGGCGTGGCGTCGGCGGTGATCCCGTCCGCGAGGAGCACGCCCGCCGCGAGTGCGGGGAAGTCCGCCCAGATCCGGGGCGCATGCTGGAAGTCCATGGGTGTTCCTAGAGGTCGACGAAACTCACCCGTCCACCTTGCCGCGACAATGGCCCGGTGAACAGGTCCAAACACGGCGCGTCCGACAGGTCCATAAGCACGGCTCCGACTTCCTTCAGCTGGACGTCGGCGACGCGCCCACGGGCGGCCTGTCCGACTGGCTGGCGCAGCGGCTCAGGCTCGCCATGGCCGACGGCCGCCTGCCCGCCGCGCTGGCCCGCGGGGTGAAGGTCCAGCCGCTGTCGTGGCACAGCCAGCGTCCTGGCTCGCAGGGGCTGGTCATGGGTTACGCCGCCAGGACGCCCGCGGAGATCGGCGAGGGTGTGGCGATCCTCGGCGACCTCCTGCGCCTCTAGACAGGCAACTAAATGGTTGCCTATTTTGTGGATGTGGACGCGGTGTTCAAAGCCCTCGCCGACGCGAGCCGCAGACAGCTGCTCGACCGGCTCAACGAGCGCAACGGGCAGACGCTGCTGGAGCTGACCGAGGGGCTCGACATGAGCAGGCAGGCCGTGAGCAAGCATCTGGCGCTGCTGGAGGCCGCCAACCTGGTCAGCACCGTGCGGCACGGCAGGGAGAAGCTGCACTACCTCAACCCCGTGCCCATCCACGAGCTCGCCGACCGCTGGATCGGCCGCTACGAACGACCCCGGCTGTCGATCCTGGCCCAACTCAAGCAATCGCTGGAGGAACCATCCATGAGCAAGCCCGAGTTCGTCTACGTGACCTACATCCAGACCACCGCGGACAAGCTCTACCAGGCCCTCACCGATCCCGAGATGATCAAGATCTACATGGGCGGCATGGGACCGGAGTCCACCTGGGAGATCGGCTCGCCGGTGCGGTGGAAGTCCAGCCCCGACGGGGAGTTCGAGGAGCTGGGCCAGCGGGTCCTGGAGGCCGAGCCGGGCAAGCGGCTGTCGTTCAGCTGGCACACGCTCCAGCCCATGCACCGTCAGCTGTTCGACTCCGACGAGGCGTTCGCCGAGGCGCTCAAGGAGCGGTCGCGGGTGACCTTCGAGATCGAGCCGGCCGAGGTGCCGGTGATGGGCATGAAGCTGACGATCATCCACGACGGCTTCGACAGCCCGGAGAGCAAGATGCTCGAGGGCACCAGCCTGGGCTGGATCATGATCCTGTCGGCGCTGAAGACCTTCCTGGAGGGCGGCAAGCTCGTCGCCGACCAGTGACCTGACCGCTCACGGGCCCGTCGTCCCCGCGCACTCGCGGGCGACAGGCCCGTGATGGATAAACCCGTGATAGATAGAGGGGCATGGGCAGACGGGCCGGGCGGCGCAGGCAGGACGTGCTCGAAGGGGCCGCGCGGGTGATCGCCGAGCGGGGCGCGGAGGCGACCAGGTTCGCCGACGTCGCCGAGGTGTCAGGAGTCCCGATCAGCACGCTGCAGTACTACTTCGGCAACCGTGAGGACCTGCTCGTCGCCGCCTTCCGCCACTCCGCGGACACCGACCTGGAGGCGGCCAGGCAGGGGCTGCACGGCCCGCCATGGGAACGGCTGGTCCACATCGCCCGGCACGTCGCGGGCGAGGAGGGCGGCGGCTGGCGGGTGTGGGTGGAGTCGTGGCGGTGGGCGCTGCGGGACGCGGAATGGCGGGGGGAGTTCCTGCGCGACTACGCGGCCTGGCGCGCCCTGCTGGCCGAGGTGATCGCCGACGGGCTCGCCGACGGCAGCTTCGCGGCGGCCGACGATCCGGTACGGCTGGCCAGCCAGGTGCTCGCGCTGCTCGACGGGCTCGGCATGCCCACGGCGCTGGCCGACCCGGCGCTGAAGGACCCCGAGGTGCTGACGGGAGCGCTGCGCAGGCTGCTGGCCGTGACGGGATGACCCGTCCCGGCCCGCGAGCCGTCCTTCAAAACCGCCCCGGCCCGCGAGCCGTCCTTCAGAGCCGCCCCGCTATCCGTGCATGCCGGAGACGGCGGGCTGCTGCTGGGTGATGCAGTGGATGCCGCCGCCGCCCGCGAAGATCTCCCTCGCGTCCACCAGCTCGACCGTGCGCGAGGGGAAGAGCTTGGCGAACAGCGCGGCGGCCTCCTGGTCGCGCGGGTCGTCGAAGGCGCACAGGATGACCGCGTCGTTGGCGAGGTAGTGGTTGATGTAGGAGTAGTCGACCGGCTCGCCGTCCACCTCCGTCACCGTGGGCGCCGGCACCTCGACGACCTCGAGCGCGCGGCCCCTGGCGTCGGTGAACGAGCGCAGCAGGGCGATGTTCTCGCGGCAGACCTCGTGGTCGGGGTGCGAGGGGTCGGGCTGGCTGTGCGCGACCACCAGGCCGGGGCGGACGAAGGCGGCGAAGACGTCGATGTGGCCGCGCGTGCCGTACTGGCCGTAGTCGGCGGTCAGCCCGCGCGGCATCCACAGGCACTTGTCCGCGCCGATGAACGCCTTCAGCTCCGCCTCGACCTGCTCGCGGGTCCAGCCGGGGTTGCGGAAGGGGTCGAGCTGGACGGTCTCCGTCAGCAGCACCGTCCCCTCGCCGTCCACGTGGATGCCACCGCCCTCGTTGACCATCGAGGAGGTGTACGGCACCGCCTCGGCCATCTCCGAGACGAGCGCGCCCACCTTGGAGTCGTTGTCCCAGCGGGCGAAGCTCTGCTGGCCCCAGCCGTTGAACACCCAGTTCGCCGTGGCGAGCCCGCCCTTGCCGTCCACCAGGAAGGTGGGGCCGCTGTCGCGCATCCACGCGTCGTCGATCGGCCGCTCGACCACGGTGATGCCGGGGTCGAGGCAGTAGCGGGCGTCGGCGCTCTCCCCGGTGTTGGCGACCATCACGACGGGCTCGTACCTGGCGATCGTGTCGGCCACCTGGCCCCACGCCCTGCGTGCGGCCTCCAGGTCGGTGAAGGTCGGGTTCTCGGTCGGGAAGGCCATCCAGGTGCGGGCGTGCGGCTCCCACTCGGCGGGCATCCGGTAGCCGTCGGCGGTAGGTGTCGCGGCAGGTGTCATGGTGAATCCTTCGCGCTGTCAGAGGAAGTAGAGGCGGCTGAGCGGGACCGACGAGGCGGGCTCGGTGCCGATGAGCTCGCCGTCGAGCGTGACCTGCCCGGTGCGCGGGTCGACCCTGACCTCGCCGAGTCGGTCGTTGCGCACCATCGAGGCCGGTCCGATCCCGCGCGTGCCGCGTACCGGCACCTGGCGGCGCCTGGTCGGCAGGGTCTGCGCGACCCCGCTGACGAAGGCGACCGACAGCTCGGCGGGCGTGGCGCCGTGCCCGCCGAACTGCGGGCCGTAAACCAGGGGCTGGCAGGAGTCGATGGAGGCGTTCGGGTCGCCGGTGACGCCCCACGCGGGAAAGCCCGCCTTGAGCACCAGATACGGCTTGGCGCCGAACGAGGCGGGGTTCCACAGCACGATGTCGGCCAGCTTGCCGACGCTGATCGAGCCGACCTCGTGCGACAGGCCGTGCGCGATCGCCGGGTTGATGGTCAGCTTGGCGATGAAGCGCAGCACGCGCGCGTTGTCCGCCTCACCGGTCGAGAACCGCGAGGCCAGCTGGAAGGTACGGCGGACCGTCTCGCCCGCGCGGCCCATGCCCTGCGCGTCGGAGGAGGTGATGCCGATGACGCCCAGGTCATGCAGGACGTTCTCAGCGCCCATCGTGCCGGCCCTGATCCGTTCGCGGGCGATGATCTGGTCGCTGGGCAGGTCGGGTTTGAGGCCGTGGGCGGCCACGATCATGTCGTAGTGCTCGCCGAGCGCGTCGCGGCCGAACGGCAGCGTGGGGTTGGTCGAGGAGCCGATCACGTTGGCGACGCCGGCCATGCGCAGCACGTTGGGGACGTGGCCGCCGCCGCAGCCCTCGATGTGGAAGGCGTGGATGGTCCTGCCCTCAAGCACGGCCAGCGTGTCCTCCACCGACAGGCACTCGTTCAGCCCGTCGGTGTGCAGCGCCACCTGCACGTCGTGCTCCTCGGCCACGCGCAGCGCGGTGTCGAGCGCCCTGGTGTGCGCGCCCATGTCCTCGTGCACCTTGAACCCGCAGGCCCCGCCCTCGACCAGCGCCTCCACCAGCGGATCGGCGACCGAGGACGAGCCGCGCGCCAGGAAGCCGATGTTGACCGGCCAGGCGTCGAAGGCGGCGAAGGCGTTGCGCAGCGCCCACGGCGAGTTGACGCCCACGCCCCAGACCGGGCCGAACTCCTGCCCGATGATCGTGGTCACGCCCGACGCCAGCGACGCCTCCATGATCCGCGGCGACATCAGGTGGACGTGCGTGTCGATCGCGCCCGCCGTGGCGATCAGCCCCTCGCCGGAGACGATCGTGGTGCCGGTGCCCACCACCACGTCCACGTCGTCGAGCGTGTCGGGGTTGCCGGCGCGGCCGATCGCGTGGATGCGCCCCTGGCGCACCCCGATCGACACCTTCCTGACCCCGAGCAGCGCGTCGATCACCAGCACGTTGCTGATCACCAGGTCGCAGGTCTCGCGGATGGAGGCGGCCTTCAGGTGCAGGCCGTCGCGGGCGGTCTTGGCGAACCCGGCGAGGAACTCCTCACCCGGCACCTGCGAGTCGTGCTCCACCTCGACGACCAGACCCGTGTCGCCGAGCCGTACCAGGTCGCCCGCGCGCGGCCCGTGCACCCCGATGTAGTCGTGCACTATGCCCCCTCGTATCCGCAGGCGCGCGCTCTGCGCAGCGCCTCCTCCTTGGCTCCGGGCGCGTCCAGCGGCCCGTCCACCAGACCCGCGAACCCGATCGCGGTACGGCCGCCGCCGATCGGCACCAACTCCACCTGGACCGTCGCTCCAGGGTCGAACCGCACGGTCGCGCCCGCGGGCACGTTGAGCCGCATGCCGTACCCCTCCTGCCGCGGGAAGCGAAGGCGCGGGTTGACCTCGAAGAAGTGGAAGTGGGAGGAGACGGAGATCGGCACCTCGGCGGTGTTGAGCACCTGGACGAGCACCGGTGACGACTGCTGCTCCCACGTGGACCTGGAGATGACCGCTCCGGGCGCGTCCTCGCCGAGCGAGCCGCCGCCCAGCGGGTCGGTGACCACCGCGAGCCTGCTGCCGTCGTCGAAGACCGCCTCGACCGTCACCTGGGTGACGATGTCGGCCACCCCGGGCAGCACGTCGCCGGGGCCCAGCACCGCCTGGCCTGCGGCGATGGCCTCGGCCAGCCTGGCCCCGTCTCTGGCCGCCTCGCACACCGTGTCGGCGATGAGCGCGGTCGCCTCGGGGACGTTCAGGCGCAGGCCGCGGGCCCGCCTGGCGCGGGCGAGCTGCGCGGCGGTGAAGAGCAGGAGCCGGTCCCGCTCGGTCGGCGTCAAGCGCACCAGTGCCTCCTTCGTTCGGTGCCCCGATGGCAACAGTGGAACATTCGCAGGTGGGAACCGCTGACGCGGGTGACCGTATCGTCATACAGGTTCGTCATACAAGCTGTTGGAAAAGGATCTCCCGGCGTAGCGTGGCTGGTATGCGGGAGGCACACGCTGAAGACGCAAGGACCGAGGCCCGACGAGTCATCTCCAACCTGCTCGGAGAGGAGCGGCCGACGGCGGTCGCGCTGATCGCCGACGCGCGCGCCGCGCTGGGCGAGGACCGCACCTCCCGATGTCTCGAACTGGCTCTCGGCGCGTCGCTGACCAGGCGGTCGGCCGAGCTGTCCTCCATCGCCGCGCTCGTGGTCGGCGTGCGCGAGCTGGGTCAGGGGTGGTGGGAGACCGAGCGGGGCGGCAAGCTGCCCGCCCCCCTCGAGGTGCTGCACACCGCCGCCGCGGTGGAGCCGTGGACCGACCTGACGGTGCTGGAGATGCTGGCCGCCTGGATCGCCGACGACGCGGCCGACGCGCTGTGGGGGCGGCCGGTGGCCGAGGTCGACCTGAACTCCTGGCAGGCCGAGGACCGCATCCTGCTGCCCGCCCGCGTCGAGCCAGGCCAGCGGCTCGTGGTCCACTTCGACGCGGGCGGCAGGCTCGACGCGCTGGTCACCAGGCGACCCGACGGCGAGCTCGGCTCCAACCTCGACTTCGCCTCGCTGCGCTACTCCAAGCCCGCCGAGGCGCAGTGGAGCTGGGGCGTGGCCGCCGGGCTCGGGCCGCACCGGCTGCCCGGCGAAGAGCCCGACCCCTACGCGCGGCCCGTCCCCGACGACGCGGTACGCATCCTGCGCGGCTGGGCGCTGCGGCACGGCGCCACGCACGAGCAGGTGGGCGAGTCGTGGACGAGCGTGGGCGACGTGGTGGCCGCGATCGAGCGGGTCGACTGGATGTGGCGCAGCGCCGAGTGGTTCGGCTGGTGGCGCGGCGCCTCGGCGCTGGTCGACGACTCGGGTTACCTTCCCCACAGGCTGGAAGAACTCGCCGCCGACTGATTGTTACGACGATTCGTGAAAGTTGAAATCTTTTCGGATGTCGTCTGCCCCTGGTGCTACATCGGGCACCGCCGTTTCGCTCGCGCCGTGGCGCGCTTCGCGGGCGAGGTCGAGGTGATCTACCGGCCCTTCGAGCTCAACCCCGGCGCCCCCGCCACGGGCGAGCCGCTGCTGGAGGCGCTGGAGCGCAAGTTCGGTGGCGACGTGGCGCAGATGACCGGGCAGGTGGCGGCCGTCGGCGCGCAGGAGGGCCTGGAGCTGCGCTTCGACCACGCGATCAGCGCCGGCACGTTCGAGGCGCACCGGATGATCGAGCTGGCCGCCCGCCAGGGCCTGGCCGAGGAGATGACCCACCGGCTGTTCGCCGCGCACTTCACCGACGGGCTCAACATCGGCGACGGCGAGGTGCTGGCCAAGCTGGCCGCCGAGGTGGGCGTCACCGACACCGGTGAGGCCGCCGCGGACGTGCGGGAACAACTCGCCAGGGCGCGGGAGCTCGGCATCACCAGCGTGCCGTTCTTCCTGTTCGAGGAACAGTTCGGGGTGTCGGGCGCGCAGTCGGAGGACACCTTCCTCGCCGCCCTCGAAGAGGTCGCCGAACGAACGGCCCGCTGACGGGTCCTCCCCGGGACCTCCCTGTGTCCCGGGGATTTACCAAGATCGACAGTCTCCGTCAAGTCGCGAATGTCAGTGACATGACGTCCGCCTCTCCTGTCCTGCCTACTGGAACCCACGGTCGAGTGACGCACACGACCCGCTGAAGCGCCGCGATCCCGCTCCCGCCCAGGGAAGCGAGAGGCGGCAGGACACGAGAGACCGCGGAGACAATCGAGATGATCGAGACACGGGGGCTGACCAAACGGTTCGGCGCGACCCTGGCAGTGGACGACCTGTCCGTCACGGTGAGATCCGGCACCATCACCGGCTTCCTGGGCCCCAACGGCTCGGGCAAGTCGACGACGATGCGCATGATCATGGGGCTGGATCGACCGACGTCGGGATCGGCCACCGTCAACGGCAGGCCGTACGAGAAGCTGCGTTATCCGCTGCGCGAGATCGGCGCGCTGCTTGACGCCGACGCCGCGCATCCCGGCAGGTCGGCTCACGACCACCTGCTGTGGCTGGCCCAGAGCAACGGCATCGGCCGTGCCAGGGTGACGGACGTGATCGACCTGGTGGGGCTCTCCCACGTGGCGCGCAAGCGCGTCGGCACGTTCTCCCTCGGGATGAAGCAGCGGCTGGGCATCGGGGCCGCGCTGCTCGGCGACCCGCAGATCCTGGTGCTCGACGAGCCGATGAACGGCCTGGACCCTGAGGGGATCCTGTGGGTCCGCACCCTCATGAGGTCGTTCGCCGCCCAGGGGCGGGCCGTCTTCGTCTCCAGCCATCTCATGAACGAGATGGAGGGAACCGCCGATCACGTCATCGTGATCGGCCAGGGGCGGCTCATCGCCGATGAGTCCATGGCGCGCTTCGTGGCGAGCCACTCGTCCGGGTCCGTCCACGTGCGCGCCCCGCTCGCGGCGGTGCTGCGTCCCGCCCTGGAGTCCGCGGGGGGACAGGTCAGGGCGGAATCCGACGGATCCCTGTCCGTCGTCGGGCTCTCCGCCTCCCGCGTCGGCGATCTCGCCCTGACGGCAGGGGTGGCGGTGCACGAACTCTGGACGCGCAACGACTCGCTCGAGGCCGTGTTCATGAAGTTGACGCAGGAAAGCGTCCAGTTCCGGGCGGGCTCGCCCATGTCCATGACCGGCGCATGACCGGTCCAGCCAACTGACGGGGGAAGTCATGGCTGTAACCACTCTTACGGCTCCCGCGGTCGGCCTCGCGCCGGCACGAGGCGGGTTCGGCAACGTGCTGCGCGCCGAATGGACCAAGTTCCGTTCGGCGCGATCGGTCCGCTGGTGTCTGGCGATCTTCGCGCTGCTCGCCATCGGCACGAGCGTCATCGGCGCGGTCGCCATGGCCGTGTCGGACTGGGGCGCCTCGACGAGCACCATGGGCCAGGCGGTGGCCGCGGTCCAGGTGGCGGCGGGATTCGGCGAGCTCGCGATCATGGTGCTGGGGGTCCTCGCGATCAGCGGCGAGTATCGTTCCGGGATGATCAAGGTTTCGCTGATGAGCGTTCCACGGCGCGGTCGCCTGCTGGCGGCCAAGATGGTGGTGTTCGCCGCGGCGACGCTGGTGACCACGCTCGTCGTGGTGGGGATCTGCTTCGCCGTCCAGCTCGCCGCGGGTGAGGTGCTCGGCAGCGTGACCGACCCCGGGGTGCTGCGCTCCCTGCTGGGCATGTGCGCCTACCTCACGGTGCTGGTCGTCCTCACGATGGCCGTCGGCGCGATCATTCGCCATACGGTGGGGATCATCGTCGCCATGCTCGGCCTGTTCTACCTCCTGCCTTCTTTCCTGGGCCTGGTACCGGGGGCCGAGAAGCTGGTCGAGGTCCTGCCGTTCATGGCGGGCATGCGGATCATCGACATGGCGGAGACCGCTCCCTGGGGCTGGTTCGCGCTCTACTGTGCCTGGACGATCGCGATGACCGGCCTCGCGCTCCTCGAGATGCGCAGGCGGGACGCATGACGTCGCCGCGCGGCAGGGGCGGGTTCGGCCTCCTCACCGCAGGCGCCGTCCTGCTGGGCCTGGCGGCCGCGGGATGCGCCACGGGGAAGACCGACGCCAGGCCGCCTTCCGTCCCGGCGGACGCCGGGGCGCTGCGGGGCTTCTACGAGCAGCGGATCGCCTGGAAGGCGTGCGAAGACGGATTCGAGTGCGGTCGCCTCGAGGTCCCGCTCGACTACGCCGATCCCGGCGGGGACACCATCACGCTGGCCGTAACGCGCAAGCCGGCCGCCGACCAGCGGCAGCGGATCGGCTCCCTGCTGCTCAACCCCGGCGGCCCAGGCGGTTCGGGAGTGGACTTCGCCCGCGGGTCCGGCGAGGCCCTCACCGACCGGCTGCGGGCCCGCTACGACATCGTGGGGTTCGACCCCAGGGGTGTCGGCAAGAGCGCGGCGATCCGCTGCGCTCCGGACGCGGCCGCCGCCTACGGCCGTCAGGTGCGGAACCCAAGGGCACGCGGCGAGCCGTCGGCGAGCGAGCGCGCCGACGAGCTCAAGAAGCTCGGGGCCGGTTGCCTGGCGCGGTCCGGCGAGCTGCTCGCCCATGTCTCGACCGCCGAGGCGGCCAAGGACATGGACGTGCTGCGCGGGGTGCTCGGCGACGCCCGGCTGCACTACCTGGGGTTCTCCTACGGGACGATGCTCGGCGCCGTCTACGCCGAGCTCTTCCCCGGCCGCGTCGGCAGGCTGGTCCTCGACAGCGCCGTCGATCCCAGAGTGTGGCCGACGGGCGCGTCGTCCATCATCCGGGCCCGCGGGTTCGAAGTGGCACTCGACTCCTTCCTGGCCGACTGCGCCACGCGCTCCGACTGCGCGCTGGGCACCGATCCCAAGGAGGCCAGGCGGCGCCTCGTCGGCCTGCTGGAGCGCATCGACCGCAGGCCGCTTCCCGGCGAAGGCCCGCAGACGGTCGACAAGGAGACGGCCGTCGCCCTCATCAGCGGCGCCCTGTACGACAAGAGCGCGTGGCCGCTCCTGCGGACCGCCTTCCAGCAGGCCATGAGCGGCAAGGGCGCCGCCCTGCTCGAGCTGGGCGACTCCCCGAGCGGGACGGACGACAACTCCGGGGAGGCCATGCTGTCGATCGTCTGCCTGGACGGGCCACCCGCCCTGACGTCGGCTCACCAGGTGGAGGCGCGGCTGCCGGCCTTCCGCAAGGCGGCTCCCGTCTTCGGGGAGAGGGTGGCGTGGGAGCAGCTGAGTTGCGCGTACTGGCCGGTCAAGCCGACCGGCAGGCCGCACGCCATCACGGCCAGGGGGGCGGCGCCGATCCTGGTCGTGGGCAACCTCAGGGACCCTGCCACGCCGTATGCGTGGTCGAAGGCGCTGGCCGGCCAGCTGTCGTCCGGTGTGCTGCTGACCCATGACGGCGATGGCCACGGCGCCTACGACAAGCGCGGCAACGCGTGCGTCAAGGATGCCGTCGACACCTACCTCATCGACGGCCGCCCGCCGGCCGACGGAGCGCGGTGCGGCTGAGATCACCGGCCTCTCCGACGTACGGCCCCTCGGACAGTGTCGTCCGAGGGGCCGTACGCATGTCACAGGCCCAGCGCGACCGCCAGCCGCGTAAGCTCCGCCTTGCTCGTGACCCCGAACTTCAGCCGGACCCTGCGAAGATAGGTGTCGATCGTGTGCAGGCTAACTCCCATGCGCCGGGCGGTCTGGGAGTAGGTGCGCCCGGCGGCGATGTGCCGCAGGGTTTCGGCCTCACGGGGAGCGAGGGGCGACTCGGCGTCGCCGGGCTGAAAGGGCGGGAGCATCTGATCACTTCCGGTGATCTCGGTGGCTTTCGACGTCGTACGGCTCGGGGCCGCGGGCTCCGCGGTGTGGCCGCATCACCCGTGACGGAAGGAAAGCCGGCTCCAGAGGGCCGGAATTCCTCCGGTTTGCGCTGTTAGGTGAGATTTGTAGTCACTGGTGGTTGTAAGTCGCTTTCGAGTTGCTTGCTGTCGCGCGGTGTCCCGCTCGGGATGGACCGCCGCCGTTTAAACGGAGCGCAATCGAACAATTACTCTCCGTATGAAGAGCTGGCCGCGCCAGAAAGGCGGCGTCATGCCCATGCCATCCGGGGCGCCCGTACTCGCCCTGGCCCTGCACCCGGTCGCCCTCGGCCCCGATCTCTCCCCTCGGCCGGGCTCCATCTGGCCCCCGTCGTGGCTCCCTCCGGTGCCGACAGGTACCTGGGTCGCGGTGTTGCTCGTGACGATGTCGACGCTCGCCGGCGCATGGCTGGCTCGCCGTAACGCCCAGAAGATCAGCGTGTGGCTGGCGGTGGCCTGCGCCCTGATGCTCATCACCGCCCTGACCGAGCTGCTGCCCGACGCCTGGCACGAGGCCCGTGAGTCCGGCACCCCGCTGTGGCTGCTCGGTCTTGCCGCCCTGCTCGGTTTCGTCGTCATCACCCTCCTCACCCGTGGAGGCTGCGGCCACTCCGGCGAGGAGGTCCGGGGGGGAAGGCACGCCCCGGGGCTGCACCGCCGCGTGAGCGGAGCCGTCGGCGGCGCCCTGTTCGGCGGGGTCGGCACCGCCGCCGCGCTCACCGCCCACCGCGTGATCGAGGGCGCGACCCTGGCGCTGGCCGCCTCGGTCGTGGTCGTCGCGGCCCTGATGGTCCATTCGGCCAGCGAGGGTCTCGCGCTGACCGCCCTGCTCGACCTGGCCCGCCGCCGCGCGGCGCCGTGGCTGGCGCTCTCGTGCCTGAGCCCCGCCCTGGGCGTCGTCCTGGCCACGCTCGCGCCGCTGCCGCCGCAGGTCGTGCCCCTGCTCCTGGCTCTGATCACCGGGGTGCTGCTGCGGACCGCGGTCGTCGGTCTCAGGCTGGCGGATACGGCGGGCGGCAGGCTGTCACGCCGCCATCTCCTGGTGGCCGCCACTGCCGTCCTGGCGACCACGGGACTGCTGACCGTCGCCCGCGGCGAGCTGGACGGCGGCCCTCCACCTGCTCCTGTGGCCGCTCCCGCGCCTCAAATCCAGGCGGGCGGGCTGCTACCGATTCCCCAGACGTTGCCCTCGACGAAGGCGCCCGAGTCCGGCGACGCACGGCTGCGGCAGGCTCTGGCCGACGGCCGCCTGGGCCTGGCCGACCTGCTGCGGCGCACCGACCGGACCACCACCGAGACCCGTGTCGGCCCGCTGCTGCGCGCGCTGCCAGGGCAGAGCGACGGCCAGGTCGGCAGACTCCTGAAGCGGGGCGGGATCACCGCGGAAGCGGGCCTGGGCGAGCTGACCCGAAACCAGCGCCGCTACCTGCTGCGAGCCTTCGCCCCGTCGTAGGGGGGCTGTAGGGCGGTGGTGGCTCTCAACGGGGAGGCTGGGCACGGCCACCACCGCACTGCCGGCCGCGACCAACGAGCCGGTCTCTGTCATTCTAGCTGACTCGTTGTGATCTCACATGTAAAGATCGGATCACAGCGCGATCTTTCTGGCTGATCGGATATCCATACCGTAAGATCCGGGAGATACATCCGATGTATCAGGAGGCCGTCAGGCTCGACAGCGGCGTAGCCAGCTGTCCCGAACGGTGGTGCCTGCGGCACAGCACCTGGTAGCGGACGTGGGAGGCGTCGGTGTCGCCGATCACCACCTGCTCGCCGCTGCGGGCCATCGTGCCGCCGACCACGCGGGCGTTCAGCAGTCCCGGACGGCCGCACCAGCACAGCACCTCCACCTGCAGCCTGCACACCTCGTCGGCCAGCTCGAACAGGCGCTGCGCGGCGGGGAACATCTGCGACCTGAAGTCGGAGGCCAGGCCGAAGGCGTAGACGTCCACCCCGTGCTCGTCAACCAGGTCGGCCAGCTGCTCGATCTGCTCGACGGTGTAGAAGCACGCCTCGTCGCAAATCAGGTAGTCGATCCTGTCGTGCGCGCCGACCAGCGAGACCAGATCGAGCGAGTCGTCCACCTCGATCGCCTCGAGGCCGAGCCCTATCCGACTGGTGACCTGCGCCCCTCCCGACCTGTCGTGCTTGGTCAGCACGAGCCCGCGCCTGCCCTGCCGTCCGTGGTTGTAGTTCATCTGCAGCGCCAGCGTGGACTTACCGCAGTCCATCGGGCCGAAGTAGAACTTCAGCACCGCGTCACGGGCGGCGGAGGGGACGGGAGAGAGCGCGGACAATTCGGTCACGGGCCGCTAGCTTACTGGTCATCGCCGGTGCCTACTTCGGCATCCAGGCCGGGCCGTCGAGCGTCCTCGGCAGCAGGAGACGCTGAAGAATCGCCGGTTGTTCGGCAGGTTTCGCTGGTCCCCGCAGGCGACCCCCCAGGTAGACACTGAACCCATGCGCATCGGAGTGGACACCGGCGGCACGTTCACCGACGTCGTCGCGATCGACGAGCGAACCGGCGAGATCTTCACGACCAAGACGCCCTCGACGCCCGCCAACCCGGCGGACGGCTTCATGGCCGGCATCGAGAAGGTGGGCGGCGGGCCGATCACCGGGCTCGTCCACGGGACGACCGTGGCGACCAACCAACTGCTCGAGGGCAGGATCGCCGACCTGGGCTTCGTGACGACCGAAGGGTTCGAGTTCATCCTGGAGATCGCCAGGCAGAGCGTGCCCGACGGCTACGGCAACTCCTACTTCTGGGTCAAACCGCCGAGGATCGTCCCCGTGCACAGGGTCAAGACGGTCGGCGGGCGGCTCGACCACCGGGGCGAGGAGGTCGGGCCGTTCGACGAACAGCAGGCGGCCCTGGTCGCCCGCTGGTTCAGGGAGCAGGGGATCACCGCCATCGGCGTGTGCTTCCTGCACTCCTACGCCAACCCCGCGCACGAGCTGCGCATGCGCGAGGTGCTCGAGAGGGAGCATCCCGAGGCGGTGGTGTCGCTGTCGAGCGACGTGCTTCGCGAGTACAGGGAGTACGAGCGGTCGGTCACCACGCTGGTCGACGCGGCGGTCAAGCCGACGATGCGGCGCTACATCGCCAACCTGTCCGAGCGGCTCGGCCTGCCGTACTCGGTGATGAAGTCGAACGGCGGCGTCCTGAGCGCCGCCGAGGTGGTGCACCAGCCGATCACCACCGTGCTGTCCGGGCCCGCGGCGGGCGCGCTGGGCGCGGCGCTGATCGCCTCCACCGCGGGGCGGCCCTCGGTGATCACGCTGGACGGCGGCGGCACCTCGACCGACGTGGCGGTGGTCGTGGAGGGCGAACCCTCGCTGACCACCGAGGGTTCGATCGGCCGCTACCCCTGCAAGATCCCCATGATCGACATCGTGACCGTGGGCGCGGGCGGCGGCTCCATCGCGTGGATCTCCCCCGAAGGGACGCTGAAGGTGGGCCCCAAGTCCGCCGGCGCCGACCCAGGCCCGCTCTGTTACGGCAGGGGCGGTGGCGACGTCACGGTCACCGACGCGCACGTCTTCCTCGGCCGCATCCCCCCGCACCTGCTCGGCGGGGAGATCCCGCTGGACCGCGAGGCCGCCACGCAGGGCATCGAGGCGCTGGCCGGCAAGCTCGGCCTCAGCCCCGAACGCGCCGCGACCGGCATCCTGGAGATCAGCGCGTTCAACCAGTGCAACGCGATCCGCCAGATCACCGTCAAACGCGGACTCGACGTGCGCGACTTCCCGCTCGTGACATTCGGCGGCTCGGGGCCGCTGCTGGCCTGCCGCCTCATCGACATCCTCGGGCTGCCCGCGGTGATCGTGCCGCCCGACCCCGGCAACGTCTCGGCGTTCGGGCTGCTCACCGTGGACGTCAAGAACGACTACGTCCGCACCTGCGTCACCCGCGAGCCCTCCGCCGACGTACTGGCCGGCATCCTCGCCGATCTGGAGGGCCAGGCGGTGGAGGCGCTCGACAGGGAGGGCTTCACCGCGCCCGTCTGCCAGCGCAGCGCCGACCTGCGCTACTACGGCCAGGCCTACGAGGTGCGCGTGCCCGCGCCCCCCGGGCCGCCCGACGCCGAGTGGCAGGCCGAGGTGGTCGCCCGCTTCCACGAGGCGCACGAGAAGCTCTACGGCTACGCCTACCGCGACGATCCCCGCCACGCGGTCGAATGGGTCAACCTGCGGGTGTCCGGCATCGGACCCATCACCCGCCCCACGATCCCGCCGCGGCCCGCTCGCAGCGGGCCCCTCGCCGAGCCCGCCGCCCGCCCCGTCTCCTTCGAGGACGACGGCTGGTCGTCGTGCCCCGTCCAGCCGCGCGCCACGCTGTTCGCGGGCGACGTGATCACCGGCCCGGCCGTCATCGAGGAGTACGGCTCGACGCTCCCGCTCCACCCCGGCTTCACCGCCGAGTGCGACGCCCACGGCAACCTGATCGTCCGCAAGGAAGGGACCGCCCAGTGACCGTCGACCCGATCCTCGTCGAGATCGTCGAGGGCACCCTCGCCTCCGTGGAGAAGGAGGTCGAGACCGCGATCGCGCGCACCGCGCGCTCCCCGATGATCCGCGACGCCCACGACTTCCGCGCCGGCATCCACGACGTCAGGCTGCGCAAGCTGACCGGGCGCTCCTACTCGGCGCTCGTCCAGCCGATCGTCCGCGACTTCCCCGTCGAGACCATGAACCCCGGCGACGTCTTCTTCCACAACGACGTCTACCTGTCCGAGGGCGGCATCGGTCACCTGCCCGACCTGTGCGTCACCGTCCCCGTCTTCCACGACGGCCAGGTCGTCGCGTTCGTGCAGGCCTTCGGCCACCACGACGACATCGGCGGCGCCGTACCGGGGAGCATGCCCTCCCACGCGCGCTCGGTCTTCGAGGAGGGGCTGATGGTCCCGCCGATCAAGCTGTGGGACCGCGGCGTGCCCAACGAGGCCGCGCTGCGGATCATGACCCGCAACTCCCGCATGCCCGACTCGCTCGCCGGCGACCTCGACGCCGAGTGCTCGGCCTGCCTGATGGGGGCGCGCAGGCTCGGAGAGCTGTTCGACAGGTACGGCAGAGCCGCGGTCGAGCAGTGCTTCGACGCGATCATCGACAACACGACCGAGACGTTCCGCAGGGAACTGCTGTCGAAGATCCCGCTCGGCACCTACGTCTGGGAGGACTACGCCGAGCACGACGGCGTCGACGAGCCCCGCCTGCACACCCAGCGGATCACGCTGACCAGGCTCGAAGACCGCCTGGTGATCGACTTCACCGGCACCTCGCCGCAGGCCAAGGGGCCGATCAACCACGCGGGCGACTACGCCGACGGGGTGTTCCTGAAGAAGTGGCTGGCCCCGATCCTGCGCAACCTGGCCGACACGCCCGCGCGGATGGCCGAACTGGACGTCAACGAGGGGGTCGTCCCGCTCATCGAGATGCGCTTCCCCGGCAAGGGGACGCTGCTGACGCCGATCTTCCCCGCCCCCACCAACGCCAGGACGTTCGTCATCCTGCGCCTGCTCGGCGTGCTGGCGGGGGTGCTGGCCAAGGCGACCGGCGGCAGGATGCCCGCCGACCAGGAGACGATCAGGTACACCGGCGTGTACGGCGAGGACGCGGACGGCGTGCCGTACCTGATGAGAGAGGTGCTCGGCGGCGGCTCGGGCGGGCGGTGGTACGCCGACGGCGAGGACACCATCCACGTCGTGCCCGACTCGCGCAACATCCCGGTGGAGTTCGCCGAGGCGCGCTGGCCGTTCAGGGTGGAGCGGCTCGGCCTGGCGGTCGATTCGGGCGGGCCCGGGCTGTTCAGGGGCGGGCTCGGCTACGACAAGCACATCAGGATGCTGCGCGACGCCTCCTACATGTCGATCGCGGACCGGTCGATCCTGTCGTGCTGGGGGGTCAACGGGGGGCTGGCGGGACGCCCGTTCACGGTCTCGGTGGCGGGGCGGGAGATGGAGGGCCTGGTCGACGACCACCCGGTGCGCGCCGGTGAGATCATCCGGATCCGCACGACGGGGGGCGGCGGCTGGGGCCCTCCCTACGACCGCGACCCGCTGACGGTCGCGGCGGACGTCCGCGACGGGAAGGTGTCGGTGGAGGGGGCCAGGCGGGACTACGGCGTGGTGCTGTCGGACGGCGTCGTGGACGAGGCGGCGACGTCGGCCCTGCGCGCGGGGCCGCGCGCCGAGCCGAGGCGCTTCTTCGACCGGGGGCCCGGATATCCCACGCTGGCGGACGGCCGCACCCACGCGGAGGTGGACGAACCCTAGCCTTGCCCGCGTCGGCCAACCCCCGTCGCGTGCCGGTCTTCTCACCCCCACAAGAGCTCAGCCGGTGACGATCAGTGGGGCCGTGCGGTGGGAATCCCTCCCCTCGAAAGAGGTCAGCCGGTGATGAGGGGTGGGGCCGTGCGGGTCCCAAGAGAGGTCAGCCCGGTGGCGACGAGTGGGGCCGTGCGCGTGGGGTTCTGGTCGTGAGGGCGGCGGCGAGGGCCGGGGTGTCATGATGGCGCACATTCCGGAGATGGAGGACGTTGTGCGCATTGCTCTGGCCGGGTTGGCCACCAGCCACCCCTACACCGACGCCCGCACCCTGGCCCGGCACGCCGAGCTCGTCGTATGGGAGCAGGACCCCGACCGGCTGCGGCGCTTCACCGACGAGCATCCCGGCGCCAAGGTGGCCGCCGGACTGGACGACCTGCTCGCAACCGGCCCCGACGGCGTCGTGCTCACCGTGCCGAACCCCCAGACCCCGGGCGCGCTGCGCGCCGTACTGGAAACCGGCGCCCCCGTGTTCGTGAACAAGCCCGCCGCCGCCACCCGCGCCCAGCTCGACGCCCTCGACCGCCTGGAGATCACCGACCGGGTGCTGTCGAGCTCGGTGCTCAGGTTCGCCCCCGCCTTCACCGCCGCCGAGGTCGATCCCGCGGCCGTCCTGTCCGTGCGCGCCACCGTCAGGCACGACGTCGGCCTCTGGGCGACCGGCTACAACCCGTGGCAGGACACCCCCGGCGAGGGCGGCGGCACCATGGTCACGATGGGCATCCACGGCGTCGAACTGCTCGTCGCCCTGCTCGGCCCCGACGTACGGCTGGCCGGAGCGGCGGGCGCCATCAGGCACTACGACGGCCTGCGCTCGGAGGACTGCGGCGTCATGGCGCTGCGCTGGGACAGCGGCGTCACCGGCGCCGTGGAGATCATCGGCGTCTCGGAGGCCGAGGCGTACACGGTGACCGTGCACACCCGCGAGGGCTCGCGGGACATCGTCATCGAGGGCGGCGACGACGTCCTGAAGGGGCTCGGCTACGAGGGCACCGTCGAGGCGTTCCTCGCGATGGTGGACGGCGCGCCGAGCCCCGTTCCGTGGGCCCAGACCAGGGCCGTCCTCGACGTGCTCGTCTCGGCCCGCGAGGCCGTACCGGCCTGACAGCTCCTCTCCCCATTGACAGGAAAAGACCCGCGAAGTTACGGTCTGGACCGTAAATGAGAGGAGTTCGGGGTGCGGACGGTAGTGGAGCTCGAAGAGCGGCTGGCGCGACCCAGTGAAGGACTCGTCGCCGACCTGGCCGGACTCGACGGCGACATCATGATCCTCGGCGCGGGCGGAAAGCTCGGCCCCAGCCTGGTCAGGCTGGCGCTCAACGCCACCAGGGGCGGCAGGCGGATCGTGGCCGTGTCGAGGTTCTCCGAGCCTGGCCTGGCCGACGCGCTCACCGAGGAGGGCGCCACGGTCGTCAGCGCCGACGTGGCCGACGAGCGGGCGCTGCGCGACCTGCCCGACGTGGAGAACGTGGTGTTCCTGGTCGGCGCGAAGTTCGGCACGCAGGGCGCCGAGCACGCCACCTGGTTCACCAACTCCTACCTGCCGGGGCGGGTCGCCGACCGGTTCAGGGACAGCAGGATCGCGGCGCTGTCGACCGGCAACGTCTACCCGCTGGTCCCGGTGACCGGCGGCGGCGCCACCGAGGAGACGCCCCCTGACCCGGTGGGGGAGTACGCGATGAGCTGCCTCGGCAGAGAGCGGGTGATGTCGCACTTCAGCGAGAAGTACGGCACGCGCCTGGCCCTCATCCGCCTCAACTACGCCGTCGAGATGCGCTACGGCGTGCTCGTCGACCTGGCGCAGAAGGTGCACGCGGGCGAGCCCGTGGACCTCTCGACCGGCATGGCCAACGTCGTGTGGCAGGGCTACGCCAACGAGGTGACGCTCCGCTCGCTGCTGCACGCGTCCGCGCCGCCGTTCGTGCTCAACCTGACCGGACCCGAGCTGATCTCGGTACGGCAGGCCGCGCTCGACCTCGGCAGGGCACTGGGCAAGCAGCCCGCGTTCACCGGCGAGGAGGCGCCCACCGCGCTGCTGTCCAACGCCGCCAGGTGTCACCGGCTGTTCGGCTACCCCGAGCTCACGCCCGCCGAGCTGATCGAGCTCACGGCCGCGTGGATCGCCGAGGGCGGCCCGCTGCTCGGCAGGCCGACGAAGTTCGAGCGCCGCGACGGCCGGTTCTGACCGCATGCTCATCGATCAAGGGGGAGGCGACGTGCTCGGCACGGCTCCAGAGGCTCACACGTCCGTGCGCGACCTGTTCAGACGCGGGCTGGTCATTCCCGCGCACCCGCTCGCGCTCGACGCCGGACGCAGGCTGGACGAGCGCCGCCAGCGGGCGCTGACCCGCTACTACGTGGACGCGGGCGCGGGCGGCCTGGCGGTGGGCGTGCACACCACGCAGTTCGCCATCCACGGCACCGAACTGCTGCCGCCCGTCCTGGAGCTGGCGGCCGAGACCGCCCGCGAGGCGGGCCGCGAGATCGTGCTGGTGGCGGGCGCGACGGGCCCGACCCACCAGGCGGTGGCGGAGGCGGAGCTGGCCAGGTCGCTCGGCTACCACATGGTGCTGCTCAGCCCCTACAGGGAGCTGGACGAGGACGCGCTGATCGAGCGCGCCCGCGCGGTCGGCGAGGTGCTGCCGGTCATCGGCTTCTACCTGCAGCCCGCGGTGGGCGGCCGCACGCTGTCACGCGAGTTCTGGACCGGGCTGGCGGCCGTCGAGTCGGTCGTCGGCATCAAGGTCGCGCCGTTCGACCGCTACCGCACGCTGGACGTGCTGCACGGCGTGGTCAGGGCGGGCAGGGCCGAGGAGGTGGCGCTCTACACGGGCAACGACGACCACATCCTGGCCGACCTCATCACCACCCACCGCGTCATCGTGGACGGCCGCCAGGTGGAGGTCGAGTTCGTCGGCGGGCTGCTCGGCCAGTGGGCGGTATGGGTGCGCAAGGCGGTCGAGCTGCTGGAGGAGGCCAAGCTGGCCCGCGCGGGCGACGACGCCGCCGTGCGCAGGCTGCTCGGGCTCGACGGCCACCTCACCGACGCCAACGCCGCCATCTTCGACTCCGCCAACGGCTTCCACGGCTGCATCCCCGGCATCCACGAGATCCTGCGCCGCCAGGGGCTGCTGGACGGCCGCTGGTGCCTCGACCCCGCCGAGGAGCTGTCGCCTGGACAGCTCGCCGAGATCGACCGCGTGTGGGCCGCCTACCCCTGGCTACGCGACGACGACTTCGTCGCCGAGGGCCTCGACCGGTGGCTCGCCTAGAGCGCGTCAGCCGGTAGGAGGGCCTGGACAGGTGGCCTGCCTAGAGCGTCAGCCGGTACAGGGTCAGCGGACGGCCGCTGGTCCCGCTGGTCAGGTTGCCAGTGCGCTCGGCCAGCCCCGCCAGCTCCAGCCGGTGCAGCATGCGGCGCGCCGTCCGCTGCTGCACCGCCAGCCGTTCGGCGATCTCCCTGGTGGTCAGCGGCTCGCCACCGGCCGCCTCGCGGGCCTCGAGCAGCTTCTCCAGCGTCGGCACCGACAGGCCCACCCGGCGCGCGATCACCGACAGGTTCTGCTCGCCCGCCGGGGTCGCGCTGACCGACTCCAGCACGATGTCGGTGTCGGCGCGCAGCGACAGCACGGCCGCCACCTCGCCGATGCGGCGGGCGCGGGCCAGCGCCCTGCGCGCCAGGCTCTCCGCCTCGGCGGCGCTGCGCCCCAGACCGAAGCCCACCCTCACGACCTGGTTGGGTACGGCGAGCCGCGCCAGCATCGGCAGCCCGGTGAAGTTGCCCGTGGCATCGGCCAGCGGCCCCCGCGTGGTGACGAGCAGATGGGTGCCGCCCCTGAAGGCGGCCAGCGTGCCGCCGAGCGCCGCCGCCTCGCGCAGCAGCCCCTCCTCGCTCCCGACCTCGATCAGGCCGAGCGCGATCTGCGCGTCCTCCTGCGCCTGGCCCTCCGCGGTCAGCAGGAGCTGGCGCAGCGCCACCCGCACCGAGTGCACCGACGGCGCCAGGCGCAGCACGTGCATGTCGTCGCGCAGCGCCTCGTGCACCGAGCTCAGGCAGGTGATCACCGCGTGGTCGCCGCCGCGCCGGTGGAAGGAGACCGCCTTCTTGGAGGTCATCTCGGGCCGGTAGGGGAGCGTGCGCACCTGGTCGGTGGGCAGCCCCGCCTCCTCGAACGTGGCGATGACGTCGGCGGCCGAGAGGGTGTCGATGGACAGGCGCGTGATGTCCTGGCCCTGGTGCTGGAGCCGTACCAGAGCGGTCAGCAGCGTCGCCCCGGAGTAGTCGACGAACGCGGCGGGCCTGGTGAGCGCGTCGGCGTCGCGGGCCAGCATGTACGGCACGATGCCGGTGAACAGCCAGCCCTCCACCGCGGCGGCGTGCGCCTCGACGATCGCGGGAGCCTGCGACTCGTGGTCGTAGTCGAGCCGCAGCGCGCTCACGCCCGGCTGCTCCTCGCAGGTGGCCGCGACGTCGTCGACCAGATCGTGCGGGCCGACGACCCCGATGACGATACCCACCCACGCCTCCCTGCGTTTCTACGGTTGCATTATTACGGTCAAGACCGAAAGGTTAACTCGTGACCCCGAAGTTTCCAACCATGGCAGACCCCGAGGGCCGCACGCTCGGCGACGAGGAGGTGGCCGCTCTCGAACGGGTGATCCGCTCGGGCATGCTCAACTCCGTCTGGGGGACCGAGGGCCGGGCGCTCGAGCGCGAGATGGCGGACCTGTACGGCTCCCGCCACGCGATCGCGTGCAGCTCCGGCACCGCGGCCCTCCATCTGTCGGTCGTGGCGGCGGCTCCCGACCCCGGAGACGAGATCATCGCCACGCCGATCACGGACTTCGGGACCGTGGCCCCCATCTTGGCGCAGAACGCGGTCCCTGTCTTCGCCGACGTGGACCCCGCTGACGGCAATCTCGACCCCGGCGCGGTGGCCGCGCTGATCGGGCCGCGCACCAGGGCCATCATGGCCGTCCACCTGTTCGGCGCCCCCGCGAAGGTCGACGAGCTGCGGGCGCTGGCCGACGAGCACGGCCTGATGCTGATCGAGGACACCGCCCAGGCCTGGCTCACCGAACTGCCCGGCGGGCGGTTCGCGGGCACCGTCGGCCAGGTCGGCGCCTTCAGCCTGCAGCAGTGGAAGCACATCACCTGCGGCGACGGCGGCCTGGTCATCACCCAGGACGACGCGCTGGCCCGCAGGATGCGCCTGTTCTCCGACAAGGGCTGGGACCGCGCCGCCGGACGCTCGCACGCCAGCCTCGGCCTCAACTACCGCATGACCGAGCTCCAGGCCGCCGTGGCCCGCGCCCAGCTGGCCAAGCTGCCGGGAGTCCTGGAGGCCAGGCGGCGCACCGCCGTACAGCTGCTGAAGGCCCTGCAGGGCCTGCCGGGAGTACGGCTGCCGCGCCCCGAGGGGCACGCCTGGTGGCTGTTCCCCCTCGTCCTGCCTGGCGGCGGGGCGGGGGAGCTGGCCGGGCAGCTGCGGGCGGCGGGGATTCCGGCACAGGCCGGTTACCTCGCCGAACCGCTGAACCGGGCGCCCGTCTGGAGCGGACCCATCTACGGCGGCTCGCCGTACCCGCTGGAGGGCTACGCGCCCAAAGCGTGCCCGGAGGCCGAGCGGCTGGTGGCCGAGACGCTGCTGGTCATCGACTGGAACGAGCACTACACCGACGAGCACGTCGCGCTCGTCGCCGAGCGGGTCACGGACTGGTCGTCGTCACGTTCGTGTATCGGGCATTGACCGGTCGTCTCCCCGCTCATTAGGTTTCGGTCAGGACCGGTATTCATGAAAGGAAGCCGCCGATGAGGAAGGTAGCGGCAGCCGGAATCGCGGCCGCCATGAGCGTCGTGATCGCCGGGTGCGGGTCCGGTGGCTCAGGCTCGTCGGACAAGAGCACGGTGACCCTCTGGATGTACCCCGTGATCGGGGACTCGGCCAAGAACCAGGCGTTCTGGGGCAAGGTCGAGAAGGACTTCGAGACCGCCAACCCCACGGTCGACGTCAAGATCGACCAGCAGCCCTGGGACGGCCGCCAGGAGAAGATCACAACGGCTCTCGCCTCCAGGACGGGCTTCGACCTGGTCGTGCTCGGACCCGACCAGATCCCGCAGTACGCCCAGCAGGGCACGCTCGAACCGGTGGACGACGTGATCGCCAAGGACAAGGCCGCCTACCTGCCCAACGCGCTCACCGCGCTGACGGTCGACGGCAAGCTCTACGGCGTCCCCATCTACCAGACGATCACCGCTCCCATCTACAACAAGAAGCTCTTCGCCGAGGCGGGCGTCACGGAGGTCCCCGACACCCTGGAGGAGCTGAAGGCGGCAGCGCCCAAGCTGGCCGCCAAGAAGATCGCCGTCCTCGACTACCCGGGCAAGCCCGAGATCTCGCTCAACCAGAGCTTCTACCCCATCCTGTGGGCCAACGGCGGCGCCGTCTTCGCCGCCGACGGCAAGACCGTCGCCTTCAACGGCCCCGAGGGCGTGGCGAGCCTGCAGTTCCTGCTCGACCTGAACGCCGCGGGCGGCCTGCCGGAGAACACCGCGAGCAAGGGCAACGACATCGAGGGCGGCACGCTGGCCGCGGGCAAGTCCGCGATGTACCACGCGGCCACCGCGCTCATGGCCACCCAGCTCGGCGCCGCGATCGGCGAGGAGAACGTGGGCGTCGGCCTGCCGCTCGAAGGCAGCAAGCGGGTCGCGTTCGGCATCCCCGGCGGGGTCGTGCTGGCCAAGCACTCCAAGAACCAGGAGGCGGCCAAGAAGGTCGCCGCCTACCTGTCCAGCCCAGCGGTGGCGGCCGAACTGGCCAAGGAGTCCGGCTTCTTCTCCGCGCGGACCGACGTGACGATCCCCGGCCAGAGCGAGGCGTCCAAGGAGTTCGCCAAGTCCCTGGAGTTCGCCTTCCCCGGCGACACCCACCCCAAGGCCCGCCAGGTGATGGCCATGATCGCCTCCCACATCCAGGCGGCGCTGCTGGGCAAGGAGGACGCCAAGACCGCCCTCGACGCGGCGGCGAAGGAGGCGAACGAGCTGCTGGCCAGCGGCAGCTGACACGGTGAGGGGCCTTCCCGAGGGAAGGCCCCGTTTTCCTGGAAAGGTGTGAACCCGGTGCGTCATCGCCTGCGTGACCCGGTCACGGGACTGCTGTTCGTCCTGCCCGTGCTCGTCCTCTTCCTGATCTTCCGGATCTTCCCCACGCTGGGCGCGGCGGGCATGAGCCTGACCAACTGGAACATCGGCGGGCAATGGGACGTCGTCGGCGCCGACAACTACGTCCGGCTGTGGAACGACCCGAACTTCTGGGCCAGCCTGCGCGTCACCCTGGTCTACTCGGCGATCTTCGTGCCGCTGACGGTAGCCGTCTCGCTCGGCACCGCGCTGCTCCTCAACGCGGTGATCTTCATGCGCGGCCTGTTCCGCAGCATGCTGTTTCTGCCGTACGTGACCAGCTTCGTGTTCGCGGGCATCATCTGGCGCTGGATCTACGAGTTCGACGGGCTGCTGAACGGCCTGCTCGCCAAGCTGGACCTCGGCCCGCTCCAGGTGCTGGAGGACTCGGCGCTGGTGCTGCCCGCGCTGGCGGTCGTCTCCTGCTGGAAGGGCTTCGGCTACTCGATGCTGATCCTGCTGGCGGGGCTGAAGGCCATCCCGGGCTCCTACCTGGAGGCCGCCACGGTCGACGGCGCCGGCCCGTGGCAGCGCTTCCGCAGCATCACGCTGCCGCTGCTCAAGCCCGCCCTGTTCTTCGTCCTCGTCATCGAGACGATCAGCTCGTTCCAGGTCTTCGACACCATCTACGTGATGACCGGCGGCGGGCCCGCCAAGGCCAGCTACACGCTCATCTACGGCATCTACGAGCGCGGCTTCAGGTTCTTCGAGTTCGGCTACGCCGCCACGTGGGGCATGGTGCTGTTCGTCATCGTGCTGGCCATCTCGCTCATCCAGCGCCGCTTCCTCGGCAGGGGGAACACATGACGCTCACCGCCACCCGCCCCGCCGCCACCACCGCCCCCGCCAGGGCGAAGCCCAGGCGGCCACGCGCGAGGTGGGCGCTGTTCGCGCTGCTCGCGCTCATGTCGCTGCTCACGGTCGCGCCCTTCATCGCGATGATCATCGTGGCGCTCAGCCCCAGGGGCGAACCCACCGTTCCCGTACGGTGGCCCGAGTCGCTGACCTTCGACAACATCACGCAGGTGCTGTCGGCGTCCGGGTTCGCCCAGTGGACGCTCAACTCGCTGATCTACTCGGCCGTCTCGGTGGTGGTCATCCTGGTCACCGCCTCGATGGCCGGATACGCCTTCGCCAAGAAGCGCTTCCCCGGCCGCGACGCCATGCTCTGGACGTTCCTCGCCACGATGATGGTGCCGTTCCAGGCGACGCTGATCCCCGTGTTCGTGCTCGTGTCCAACCTCGGCGGCGTCGACACCTTCTGGGGCCTCATCGTGCCGACCCTGGCCAACTCGCAGGCCGTCTTCCTGATGCGCCAGTTCATCCTCGGCCTGCCCGACGAACTGTTCGACGCGGCCAAGGTGGACGGCGCCTCCGAGCTGCGCGTCTACTGGACGATCGTCCTGCCGCTGACCAAACCGATCATGGCCACGCTGGGCGTGTTCGTGTTCCTGTGGCACTGGAACGACTTCCTGTGGCCGCTGGTCATGTCGCAGAGCGACGCGACCAGGACGCTGACGGTCGGCCTGACGATCCTGCGCACCGAGGAACTGCAGTGGTCGCTGGTCATGTCGTCGGCGGCCATCTCGGCCGTCCCCTGCCTGCTGGTGTTCTTCCTGCTGCAGCGGTACCTGGTCAACAGCATCGCGATGACCGGGCTGAAGTAGCTCCGGCCTTCACCGCGAAACGCCCGGAGTGGGAGCGATCACGCGGGAACGCCCTACGCTGGACGCCCCGAAACGTCCGGCGAGGGAGCGACCATGTGGGAACGCCGCGAAACATCCCGTGAGGCAGCGACCATGAGCACGGTGATCGACCCGCGGGCGGCCCGGCTGCGCGACCGCCTGCGCGGCGCGCTGGTGGCCGCCGCCGCGACCCCGATGACCCGCTCCGGCGAGGTGGACCCCGACCTCGCCGAACGCTACTACCGACGGCTCGTCGCCACCGGAGCCGACGCCCTCGCCGTGCTCGCCCACACCGGTCGCGGGCCGTACCTGCCCCCTGAGGTCAGGCGCGAGCTGATCGTGCGCGCCAGGCGCGCGGGCGTCCCCGTCGTCGTCGGCGTCGGCGGCTCCCCGGCCGCCCCCTCCGGTACGGCCCCGCACCCACGCGCCGCCCAGGCTCCGGGTCCCACGCCCCGGGAAGGCACGGGCATCGGGCCGGACCTCGCCCCGGACTCGGCCACCGGTCAGGAGCCGGGTCCCACGCCCGGGGAAGGCGCGAACCGGAAGTCGGGCGCCGTCTCGCATTCGGGCGTCGGCCGAGGCTCGGACCCTGGGCTTTGGGAGAGTGCGGGTGGTGCGGGACCACGGGAAGGCATGGATCGCGCGACACCCCCTGCGGCGGGCGAGGGGGCGGTCGAAAGGACCGTGGCGGACGCGCGGATGGCCGCCGAACTCGGCGCCGACGGCATCCTCGTGTTCCCCTCACCCGGCGACCGGCTGGCCGAGAACGACGCCGTGTGGCAGGCCACCGGACTGCCGATGATCGCCTTCGACCTGTACACCGCCCCGTGCCCGCCCGCCGTACTCACCGAGATCCTGCGCCACCCCGGCGTCGCGGGCCTCAAGACGGCGCTGCTGTCGGACGCCATGGGCTGCCAGGCGACGATCGCCATGACTCGCCAGGCGGGAAGGCTCGCGATCACTGGGGAGGACCGCATGTTCGGCCCCTCCCTGCTGTGGGGCGCCGAGGCCGCGCTCGTCGGCATCGCGGCGGCCTCGGTGGAGGCGACGGCCGCGGTGATGCGCGCCTTCGAGGGCGACGACCTGCGCGCCTTCGACAAGGCGTCGGCACGGCTCGACCGGCTGGCCACCGCGACGTTCACCGCGCCGATGGAAGGCTACGTCCAGCGCATGCTCTGGCTGGCCGCCGCCGAGGGGCTGATCCCCGAATCCCACGCCCACGACCCGTTCGGCCCTGACCTCCCCGAGACCGAACGCGCCGCCGTCCTCGCCGCTTCCGCCTGACAAGTAGTACCGCTGGTAGCATGGGTGGCATGAGTGAGCCTACTCAGAAGTATTCGATCACCATGCCGCGGGACGTCGCGGAAGCCGCACGTGCGCGCAGCGGCCCTTCCGGTCTGTCCGCCTACATCACCGCCGCCGTAGCCCGCCAGATCGAGCGGGACAACCTCAACGAACTCATCGCTGTCGCGGAGGCAGAACACGGTCCGATCACAGCAGAAGAGATCCAGGCGCGGCGGGAGCAGCTGCAGCGTGCCCGCGAGCAGCTGGGCTCGGGAACGGCCTCGGCGTGAAGCCGGTCCAGGCCACACCGGGTGGCACCCTCGTCCTGGACAGCGAAGGGCTCGCGAAGGCCGTACTCCGAGATCGGGAGCTGACCTCGTGGCTCGCCCTGGCCAAGGCGGACGACCTGCGCGTCATCACCAGCGCGGCCACCCTCGTCGAGGTGGTTCATCCGCGGATCAAGCAGCCCGCACTCGAATGGACCCTGTCCCGTGTCGTCGTGGAACCTGTCACGGAGCCCCTCGCGCGACAAGCGGCAGCGCTCCTTGCGAACGCGGGCCTGCACGGTCACAAGCACGCCATCGACGCCATGCTCTGTGCCACCGCTCTCGCCGCTCCAGGTCACGTCGTCGTGCTCACGTCTGACCCAGACGACCTCTCGGCGCTCTGCGGCGACCGGGCCGCCATCATCAAGATCTAGCTCTGAACGCCAGGTTTGGACGGCCAGCCCCCTGCATGAAGTTGGCCACGTTCGTGAGGCAATGGAAAGCGCATGCTCTGGCTGGCCGCCGCCGAAGGCCTGATTCCCACATCCCACGCCCACGACCCGTTCGGCCCTGACCTCCCCGAGACCGAACGCGCCACGGTGATCGCCGCATCCTCCTGAGCCGTTCAGGAACGACTCGTAGGCTCCATCAGGCCGGTATCAGGGAAAGGGGCGAAGATGTCGACTCAGGACGCAGCGGAGCCGACGGAGTTTCCGCACGTGATCGGCAATCCCGCCCGCCGCGCGCTGGCTCAGCACGGTTACACCCGATATGAGCAACTGACCAGCGTGACCGCTGCTGAGCTGCTGAAACTCCACGGGGTAGGACCCAAGGCCATCCGGATCCTCACGGAGGAACTGGCGGCCAGGGGCCTCGCCTTCGCCGGCACCTGAGCGTGTCCCGCCCCTGGCGGCCATGCGTTTCGGTCATCGGGCCCCTTGGGAATCGACGCCGTCGCGGCTCCTGGGTCGGCACGAGGATGGGCGCGTGGCGCGGTCGGTCCCGGTCGGGGGCAACCCCGTCGAGGTCGTCTTCCATGGGCTGGCCGCCTCAAGGTCTCCGTCAGCTGGAGGAGCTGGCAGATCCATGCCTCCAGGCTCGACGTGTCGGTCTTGTCCCGTCTTTGACGATCTCGGCCATGACAGTGCGGTTTCGGCTAGGTAGATCCCGGAAAGATTACGCACAGCAATGATCCGCTACTGACAGTTGTCAAGGAGGCTTGCCGTGATCAAATCAATCATCGCGATTCCGGTAATCGCCGCGGCAGCGGCCGTCATTCCCATGACGGCCAATGCGACCGTGGACCACCCGCCGGAGTTCCGGTTCGTCGAGATGACCGGGGCCCAGGAGGTTCCCGGTCCCGGCGATCCCGACGGTGTGGGGATCTTCGCCTGGAGGGCGACCGAGAGGTCGCTCTGCTACGTCATCACCGCCCACAACATCGACCCGGCGACCGCAGCGCACATCCACGAGGGCGCGGCAGGAGTGGCGGGTCCGATCGTGGTGGCGTTGAAGCCGCCCACCGAGGGCTTCGCCAGCGACTGCATCCGCGCCGTGCGGCGACAGAACCCCGACAATGCCGACACCACGCTGACCCGCGACGAGTTGAAGGCCATCGTCAAGAATCCGAGCCAGTTCTACACCAACGTCCACAACGCGGAGTTCCCGGATGGCGCCATCCGTGGCCAGCTCGCCGAGGAGGTCTAGAGGCGGCATCAGTGCGTGGCACTGAGAAAGGATGAGCACGGGCGTAGTAGAGAGCCGGTGACCTGTTCGCGACGGGTCACCGGCTCTCGCTCCTGGAGCTTGGCGGCACTCAGGAACCCCGGGCAACCGCCGGAGGAGCGGGCTTGGAACGGGAGAGGGCAGTCCCGGCCCACGGTCAGCTGTACGGCGAGATCGCGATCCGGACCAGGTTGCGCCCCTTGATGCCGTAGAGCGCCCGCTGCGAAGGGTCGATGTTGAGCTTCGACCCGCCGCCGAACCAGTCGCTCGCCAGTCCCGTCACGATCGTCTTCGCCGTCCACGACCTCAGGTTGATCCGGTAGACGGCGTCCACGTCGCTGGTGTACGCCGTGAACCCCGCGATGAGCAGGTCACCGCCCCTGCCGTTCACCTTGAGTGTGCGGGTGATCGCGCGGCGGCGCAGGTCGTACTCGAACAGCACGCCCGTGTTGGTGATCCCGTAGACCGCCAGGGGCGTGTGCTTGAGCCCCGTGATCGATGCGATGCCCGGCAGCGGCTCGATCTCCCACAGCTTCTCGCGCCTGCGCAGGTCGAAGGCGGCCAGGCGGGCCGTCGGCGTCACGGGAGGGGAGCCGAGGCCCTCCTGGGTGCTGGTGCCGAGGTAGACGACGCCGCGCAGCGCGGTCACCGAGGCGACGGTCTGGCGTTCCACGATCGGCCGGTAGGTGTCGACCTTGCCGCTGCGCGGGTCGTAGACGTCGAGGGCGCCGTTGGGGTGGCCGGGCTCGGACTGGGTGGGCATGACGATCAGGCCGGTGCGCCGGTCGTAGGTGAGGTCGCGCGGCCTGTCCTGGTTGTGTCCGGTGCGGAACAGCAGCTTGGCCTCGGGGTCGCCGATGCGGTGGGAGTAGAGCGCGGCCTGGGTGTAGACGCCCAGGTACGTGGTGTCCCTGACGGTGATCATGGTCTTCGGCTCGCCGGGGATGGAGAGCCTGGTGACCTTGCGGGTGGCCAGGTCGTGGATGTCGGCGCCGCTCTTGCCGCCGACGTAGACGTGCTCGCCGTCCGAGTGGACCGACATGGGGGCCTCGGCGGCGGCCCGGTAGCCGCGCTGCACGTGACTGAAATAGTCGATCTTGTTGGTGGTGGGGTCGTAGACGAAGACGCCGGGGTCCTGGATGCCGTAGATGCGCCCCTCGTGCTCCAGGATTCTGCTCGTCGCGGCCTCGAAGAACGGCACGCCGAGCACGTCGAGCCTGTCGGTGGCGATGTGGTAGCGGTAGAAGGTGCCGGACGGCCGTCCGGCGAAGTAGACCCAGCCGTCGTGGATGAGCACGGAGACGACGTACTTCTCGCCTGGCGCGGTCGCCTTGACGATCTTGTAGTTGGCCGGGTCGGCCTTCTCGACCACGACCAGTTCGGCCAGTGACAGCACGCCGCCCGCCACGTGCGTGTCCGAGCTCGCCATGCTCGACACCCAGTCGCGGTCGGCCAGTTCGGCGGGCAGCAGGTCGCGCTTCTCGCCGGTCTTCCTGTCGATGGCGATGAGGTGGGCGTTGGTGCCGACGCCCGCGTAGACGTGGTCGGCGTCGGCCTGGATGCTGCGCACGTACGCCTCGCCGGGCGCGGGCTGGCCGAGGTCGCGGCTGGCGCCCGTGGCGGGGTCGTACTCGACCACCCTGCCCGGCTCCGACATCCCCATGTAGACCTTGCCGTCGGGGGAGGCGGCCATCGTCCAGATGAAGTGGTCGGGGTATTCGGCGAGCTTGGTCGTCGTCCCCGTCAGCGTGTCGATCTTGTAGAGGTCGGACCTGGAGTGGGTGCCGACGTAGACGTCGGTGCCGACCTTGCACATGGCCCAGATGCCCACGCCGGTGGGGATCTCGAAGTGCCTGGTGATCGTGTCGGTGCCGAGGTCCCAGGCGCCCACGACGTTGGGCGACAGGCCCCGCGAGCCCAGGTAGAGCACATCGCCGACGAACTCGCCGTTGCCCAGCGGGCTGGCGACGCTCGCGGGACCGAGGTCGGTGAGGGTGCCCTCGGGCGGCCGGCTCGCGGCCGCCGCGGGGGTGGAAGGCAGGGTCGCAGCGGCGGCGGTGGACAGGGCAGCGGCCTGGAGGAATCGGCGGCGGGGGATCATACGCTCGCTCCCTTGTGAAGTTTTCGCCGCACGCTATAACGGCCTAGGCCGTAATGTCCAGACCGAAGAGTCGTACGGCATTGCGCCACGCCATGGCCTCGGCGACCGCAGGGGAGAGGTTCGCCGCCGCGACCGCCCCGAACGCCGAGGCGGGGTCGATGAGCGTGGAGTCGGTGCCGAACAGCAGCCGGTCCTGGTCGACGCCCGCCACCACCGCGGCGATCCGTCCCGCGGGCGCGTGGGAGTAGCACGGTTCGAGGTAGAGCCGGTCGCAGGCGGCCGCCGCCTCGATGGCGTGGCGGAAGCCGTCCGCCCCCATGTGCCCGGCGATCGCCCGCAGTCCCGGGGTGTCGAGGCACACCTGCGCCAGGTCGAGCACCGAACTACCCCAGGTGTGGACCAGGGCGGGCACGTCGCGGGAGGCCACCAGCGCCAGCGCCTCGCGCAACTGCGGAGAGGTCACGGGAGAGCCGGTGTAGTCGGTGTGGATCTTCACGCCGACGAAGCGCCCCGTGGGCAGGTACTCGTCGAGGTCGCGTTCGGCGTCGGCCAGGCGGCGCGGGTTGATCGTGACGTACCCGTAGTGCCGGTCGGTCCCGGCCAGCCAGGCGTCCAGCGCCCTGTTGCCGGACGCCGCGTCGTAGATGACCGCCTCGGTGGCCGACACGATCGACACGTCGATGCCGTAGCGGTCCATGGTGGCCCTGTTGGCCTCGGCCACGTCCATGGTGAAGAACCACGGGCCCCAGTGCGCGTGCACGTCGACGATCATCCGAGCAGCCTCCTCGCGTTGCCGCCCGCCACGGCGGCGATCTCATCGGGTTTCAGGCCGCTGGTCGCCAGCCGCAGCAGCGGGACGAGCGGTTCGTAGTGGGGGGTGCGGGAGCCGTACAGCAGCCGGTCCGCGGGGACGGACTCCAGTGCGTCGGGGGAGTTGAGCAGCCGCGTCGAGGTGTGGAAGCCCGGCTCGTCCGCAACGAGCACGAGGAAGTCGCCCAGGTGGTAGAAGTGCGTGTCGAGGAAGACGACCGTGGCGCCGAGCCCGGAGAACGGCTGCCAGAAGCGCCGCACGTCCCCGCCGGTCAGTACCACCAGGCCGAGCGCCGCCGCCCGCCTGGCGACGTGCCGCACGGAGGGGAAGCACGCCTCGACGCCCTGCTCGTCGGGGAAGAGCCTGACCGCCTTCACCCCGAGGGCGGCCAGCCGTTCCATCTCGCGCACCGAGCCGATGGGGTCGCGCAGGTCGAGCGCGCCCACCGGGACGGCGCCCTCCATGGCGAGCACCTCGGCGTTGCCCGAGCGCATATCGAACAGCGCGGCCCGCAACGACGCCACGGCCCCGGCCTGGATCCCGTGCTCGGCCAGCCGTCCCATGACCGCCTCAGGGGCGCCGGGCGGACCGTCCCTGTCGGGGTACGCGCCGACCAGCACGTCCACGTCGAGGGTCACCCTGAGCTCGCCGACCAGTTCGCGCGCGTCGAACGCCGTCACCATCGCCTCCATTGACTATTCGCGCCCAGAACATTACGGTCGGGGCCAAAATTGGGCAACAGTGGAGACGCTGTCAGGAAGGGGGCTGGCCATGCCGAAATTGTTGGACGCGCACCGCCTCATCGGGCCGGTGCCCTTCGACGACCTGCCGGAGGACCCGCGGCCCGAGATGGACCGCCTGGGCATCGACCGGGCCTGCGTGACCCACACGCTCAGCCTCTACTCCGACGCCCAGGCGGGCAACCAGGCGCTCTTCGCGCTCGACGACCCCCGGCTGGTCCCCGTGCCCGTCCTCGTCCCCGAGGCGTTCGCCGACCTGCCCGACTGGCGGGTCCCGATGATGCGGCTGTGCCCCGAACGGCACAGGTTCGACCTGACCGGGCCGGTCGCGCTGCGCTGGCTGGCCGAGCTCGGCACGATCGTCGCCGTCGACCTGGAGGAGACCTCGCCCGCCCAGTTGCTCACCCTCACCAGGCGGCTGCCCGGCCAGCGGATCCTGCTGCTCAACCCCGGCTACCGCAGGCTGCGCGCGATCGCCGAGCTGATGTCGGAGGCGCCCACCGTCTGGCTGGAGATGGGCACCGTCAACACCCAGCGCGCCGTCGAGTGGCTGGCCGAGCGCTTCGGCGCGCGCCGCCTGGTCTTCGGCACCGGCGCGCCGATCCTCGACGACTGCGGGCCCCGCTTCCTGCTCGACCACCTGGAGCTGCCCCGCGAGGACATCGCGCTCATCGCCACGGGAGGCGACCTGCTGTGATCCTCGACGCGCACGGCCACGTCGGCGCCTGGCCCGACTTCCTCATCCCCGACCCCACCGCCGAGGGTCTGGTCAGCCTCATGGACAAGCTCGGCATCGACGCCATGGGCATCAGCCACCTGCTCGGCGTCGGCCCCGACGCGGCCGCGGGCAACCGCCTGGCCTTCGAGATCGCCGAGCGGCACCCGGGCAGGTTCGGCGTCTGGCAGGTCTACAACCCCCACCACCGCACCCCGCTCGTCACCGAGGGCGTGTGGGGCGTCAAGATCCATCCCGACGTGCACCAGTGCCCGCTCGACGACCTGCGCTACGAGCCGGTGTGGGAGCTCGGCCTGCCGGTCCTGGCCCACGGGCAGACCGACTCCCCGTGGAGCGACCCCGCCCGGTTCGCGGTCGTGGCCGGCCGTCATCCCGGCGTGCCGCTGCTCATGGGACACACCGGGCTCTGGCCGTACGGCTTCGCCCGCGCCGCCCGCCTGGCGGCCGACCACCCGAACCTCTACCTGGAGACGTGCGGCTCGAAGATGACCGGCCGCTGGATCGCCAGGCTGGCCGAGCTGGCAGGCGCGGACCGGGTCGTGTTCGGCTCCGACTCCTGCTTCCTCGACCTGCGCGCCGGATACGGCCGCGTCGCCCTCGCGCCGCTCGCCGACGCCGACAGGGCGCTCATCCAGGGCGGCAACCTCGTCCGCATCCTTGGAGGTCTCGTGTGACCCTCGCCATCCACGGCGGCGCCCCCGTCCGCTCCACCCCGTGGCCCTCCTGGCCGCCGCCCATGGACGACGCGCAGCGCAAGCTGGTCACCGGCGTGCTGGAGAGCGGCCTGTGGGGCGCCACCCAGGGCGGCTCGGTCGTCGCCGACCTGACCGAGGCATTCGCCGCCCGCTCCGGCGTGCCGTACGGCGTGGCGGTGGGCAACGCCACGCTCGGCCTGTTCGCGGCGCTGCGCGGCCTCGGTGTCGGGCCCGGCGACGAGGTGATCGTGCCCGCCTACACCTTCGTCGCCTCGGCCACCTCGGTCCTGCTCACCGGCGCGACCCCCGTCATCGTCGACGTCGACCCGGTGGACCTGCACCTGTCGGCGGCGGCCACCGAGGCGGCGATCACCTCGAAGACCGTCGCGATCATGCCGGTCCACCTGGCGGGCAGTCCCGCCAACATGGACGCGTTCAACGCACTGGCCGCCCGCTACGGCCTGGTCGTCGTGGAGGACGCCGCCCAGGCCCACGGCGCCGCCTATCACGACCGCCCCGTCGGCGGCCTCGGCGACGCGGGCGTCTACAGCTTCCAGGCCAGCAAGGCGATGACCGCGGGGGAGGGCGGCCTGATCGTCTGCCGCGACGAGTCCGCCTACGAGGCGATCTGGTCGGTCTGCAACCTCGGCCGCAAGCTCGGCGGCCAGTGGTACGGTCACCCGACCGTCGGATGGAACCTGCGGCTGACCGAGATCCAGGCGGCCCTGCTGCTGCCGTGGCTCGACCGGCTGGAGGCCGAGATCGACCGGCGGGAGGCGTTCTGCGCCGCCCTCGACCTCGGCGACCTGCCGGTGCGTGCCGTACCGCGGCCGGAGGGGACCACCCGCGACTCGCGGCACCTGCTGATGCTCCGCTTCGAGCAGCCGGTCGACCGGGCCTTCCTGCTGGCGGCGATGGCGGCCGAGGGCGTGCCGCTGGACGCCGGGTACCCGCCGCTGGGCACGATGAGCGCGCTCACCGAGGCCGGCGCCCGCGCGCAGCCGTGCCCCGCCACACAGTCGGCCGCCGAGAGCGTCGTGTGGGTGCGCCAGTCGATGCTCATGGACGACCCCGCGCGCGCCGCGGACATCGCCGAGGCGCTCGCCAAGGTGCTGAAAGCCTGACCCTCCGGCGCGCCCGCCCACCTCAACGCCGTCGACCCGGCGACGGGCGCGGAGGTCGCCCGCGTCGACCTCGAGGGCGCCGCCGGGTCGTCGGATTCGCCAAGAAGCGCGGCCTGATCTTCTCCAACCCGACAACCGGGTTGAAGGGCCGCCCGGCGGACTTCGCCCTGCTCCCGATGGCCGATGAGGAGATTCGGGCCATCGAGCAACAGGTCGATGACCTCGCCGGACGAGTCATCATCGCCCTGGCCGCCGAGAACGCCACCCGCATCGGAGCCATCCGCCACCTGACGCTCGACGACCTCGACCTGGCTAACCGGCGAATCACCCTCGCCGGCCGCCGCCAGCGACTCGGCGACCTCAGCCATCGGGTACTCCGCCGCTGGCTCCGCCACCGTCGCGCCACCTGGCCGCACACCAACAACCCACACGTCCTCATCAGCGACAAGACCGCCCACGGCACCGGTCCGATCAGCCAACAATTCGTGACGGTGCGGATGAACCACATCGGATGCAGCGTCGACCGGATACGCAAGGACCGCATCCTCCACGAAGCTCTCGCCGGAGGGGCGGACCCGCTTCACCTGTCGCTGGTCTTCGGGATCTCCCACAGCACCGCCGCCAGATACTCCGCCGTCGCCGAGCACCTACTCGCCGACGAGCTCGATCAGGCACCCCAACTATGATCCTTTGGGTCATGACACCGGGTCTCCGATTTATCTTGCCTTATTGAACGTTCTGGCTGGTCGGCACGCTGATGCTCCGGGCCGCAGCCCACGCGAGCACCTGTGTCGCCAATCCAGCATGATCTGCGCCGACGGCCTGGAACACGGTCGTGATCAGCTCCCGGCCTTGCTCCGCGTCCGCCAGCGCGTCGTCGATCCACTCCTGCGGCGCGCCGCGCTCCTGCAGCCGGCGTTTCCGCTCGTCATCGGGGCAGTCCAGCAGGGCCCAGTGGATCGGCCCGTCCCATCGCACGAACGCGGGCACCTCGATGGCGTCGGGGATCGGACACATCAGCAGCACGGGATGACCAGCCCGGCGCACCATGGTCACGATGCGTCGCCACATCCGGTCGTAGGCCGGCCAAATCGGCGCTGCCTCCGGCTCCGCAATGGGCACACCGATCAGCTCGCCGTCCTCGAGTAGCTCGTCCATATCCATCACGACCAGCCCGTCCACCGCCTGGAGGAGGTGCGGTAGCAATGTCGTCTTGCCCGCGCCAGGCGCCCCCGCGAGCAGGTACAGGGGTGCATAAGTGCCCTTGAGACGATCTCCCATCCAGCCGATGGTAGCTAGCCGGACGTTGACTGCCATCTGGTTAAAGGACGGCCGGGATGCTGTAGGCGCGGGGAGAGATCCGCGCGACCACAGAGACTTCATCCCCCGGGTTCCTCACATGACTAACGTGCCTAACAACCCCCGAGTACTGGTCAGGCACGTTCGCGGACCGTTCACTTGCCCTACATGCCTCACGGCGGGCGCGCCACCGAAGCTGATCCGACGAACTCCCCGCATTTTCAGATCTCACCAACCAAACTTGCGGCTGTTCCCGATGAATACGCCTCAGTGTGGCTGAACTCACTGCGGACTGCCGGTAAGAATCGTGTCACCAGCCCCAAACGAGCGGGCGCTGGTACGGCTGGCGCCAGCCGTACCGTCAGATCCTCAACTGTGATCTTGTACAGAATCGATCGTCACGGACACCGGCTCTTACAGCGACATCGTGTTCGGGCTGCTGACCCTGGCCGGCTACAGCTACGCGCCTCAGCTGGCCGACCTGCCGGATCAGAAGATGTGGCGCACCCACAAGACGGCCGACTACGGGCCGTTCAACGACGTCGCCCGCGGCCGGATCAACCTCGCGAAGATCGAGCGGCACTGGGAGGACATCCTGCGGATCATCGGCTCCATCCACACCGGCGCCGTCCGCGCGCACGACGTGATCCGCATGCTGAGCCGCGACGGCAGCCCCACCCAGCTCGGCGACGCGATCGCCCACTACGGGCGGATCTCCAAGTCCCTGCACATCCTGCGCCTGGCCGACGAGCCCGACTACCGGCGGCAGATCAAGGCCTGCGAGTAGGAGCGGTACGGTGAACCGGGGTTACTGTCACATTTGTTGACGGTGCTCCATGATGGAGGCTCGCACCCGGCCTGACCTGATGTTGCCGGGAGGGGGGGACAACCGAGGTTGAAGGCCCATCGATGGCGGGACCGGTGTTGACCGCTGAGCAGAGGGCGCTGGCCTTGCTCAAGGCCGCGCAAGCGCGGACGGCGCGCAGCGAGCTGTTGGCCAAGGTCCGAGCCGGGACGGTCACCGCGGCGGAGGTGTTCGCCATGGCGCGCGACGATGATCTCGTCAAGAGGACGAGGGTCTCTCAGGTGCTGCGGGCGGTACCCGGTTGTGGGCCGGCCCGGGTCGCCGCGGTGATGGCGACGTGCGGGGTCGAGACGAAGCGACGTGTCGGCAGCCTGGGAGAAGCGCAGCGCGAGCGGAGCTCACCGCACTCGAGCGCTGGTGAGCGCGTGTCCCTCGGAGGTGGCGCCGGCCTGCTGCGGTGAATCGCTCTAGGCCGACGATCGCGGCTGGCCTTACGGTGTGGCCATGAGCGAGGACAAGCCGGAGTTCGGGTTCGGGGCGGCCGGTCGGCCGTTGTGGACGGTGCGCGATCGTGACGCTGAGGCCATCCGGGCCGTGCTGCGAGCGGCAGGACGGGTTTGTCGTGGAGGGCGACGGCGCGCCGTTCGTGATCGCCTACACCGGCGATGCCCAGGCCTGCGCTGGGGAACTGGCCCGGTATGAGGACGCACTGCTCACGGCCGGGTACCGGGTCGAGCTCGACCCCGTCGACGACCAGGTGCTACAGGTGTGGCCGCCCTCGTGACGGTGTGGGTCGGGGCGCGGATCAGGGTGTGGGTCACCGGCTGGTGGTAAGCGCGGCGAAGTCGGCGTGGGCGGCCTGGACGGCTTCAGGGTAGGCCTGCCGTTTGTCGTGCTCGGCCATGGCCCGGTAGATGCTGGCTACGCTGGGGCTGCGGCCTTTGCGTTTGCCGGTGGCGATGATCAGGTCGGGCTGGATCTGTTCGACGGACTCGCCGTTCGCGCGGCGGCGCAGCACGGTGTGCAGCATGTCGTGGTGATGGCCGGCGGGCGGCCGCCGTGCTTGCCCTTTCGGGCGGTGGCGTCGAGGCCTTCGAGAGTGGCTTCGCGGATGTTCTCGCGTTCGGTTTCGGCCATGGCGGCGATGAAGCCGAACCCCGACTTCGGTACTAATCGTCTGGGGCTTCTCCGCGGGCTCCAGCCGTACCACGACCGCCTTCGAGGTCGGCGTGTTGCTGACGTCGGCCACGCTGTCGAGCGGCACCAGCACGTTGGTCTCGGGATAGTAGGCGGCGGCCGAACCCGAGCTCGGCCAGGTCCGCCGGGTTGACCATGACGATGCGGCGCGAGCCCTTGATGCCCCGGTATCGGTCGTTGTCGGTGTAGGGGATGGTGTTCCACTGGTCGTGCGCGCGTAGGGTCTGCAGGATCAGGTGCCCGTCGGGCGCACTCAGGCTGGTGAAGTCGTTGGCGGTGAAGACCGCCTTGCCGTACCGAGTGTTGAAGGTCCGCTGGTTGACCGGCGCTCTACGCGGCCGTGCCGCAGCCGCTGATCGTCTTCATCGGCGTCGTCGAGCTGCTCGGCGGCATCGGCCTCATCCTCCCGGCGATGATCGGCGTCAGGCCCAGGCTCACGCCGCTCGCCGCCGCGGGCCTGGCCCTGACGATGCTCCTCGCGACCGGCTTCCACCTCGTCCGCGGCGAGTACGAGCTCATTCCCGCGAACCTGCTCCTCGGCGGCGTCTCGGCGTTCCTCGCGGTCGGGCGCTGGAACCTCAGGCCCACCGAGGCCTCGGCCCTGACCACCCCGCGCTTCCTCATGGCCCGGGGCGTCCTCGTCCTGACCGCGCTGCTGGTGTTCGCGCCGACCTGGTACACGATGACCCACACCCGGTTCTGACCCGGAGGTCAGCGGTTGGGGAAGGCGCCGACCAGGCCCCCGTCGACGACGAGGTCCTGGCCGGTGATGTAGGAGGCGTCGTCCGACGCCAGGAAGGCCACGGCCGCGGCGACCTCGGCGGCGTGGCCGATGGTCCCCAGCGGAACCATCGCCGCGTTGGCGCTGTCGGCCTCAGGGCCGGCGTTGGCGCTTCTGTACATCTCGGTGTCGATGTATCCCGGGCTGACCGAGTTGACGCGGATGCCGCGCGGGGCCAGGTCGGCCCCGAGGGTGCGGGCCAGGTTGTGGACGGCCGCCTTGGTCGCCGAGTACACCGAGGCGATCGGCAGACCGCGGTACAACGTCCACGAGGCGTTCAACACGATCGCGCCGCCCTCCCTAAGCAGCGGAAGCGCCTTCTGGACGGTGAAGAACACGCCCTTGAAGTTGACGTCGGTCGAGTGGTCGAAGTCGGCTTCCGTGAGATCGGCGCTGGGCTTGAAGACGCCGGTCCCGGCATTGGCGAAGACGGCGTCCAGGCCGCCGCGCCAGGTCTCCACGCGGCGCATGAGAAGGTCGAGGTCGGCCAGGTTCGCGGCGTCGGCGCGGACGGTCAGCAGGCGGGGACCCGCGTCGAGCTCGGCGGCCGCGTGGTCCAGCCGGGTCTCGTCCCTCCCGGTGATGACGACGTAGGCGCCCTCGTCGAGCAGGCGGCGGGCGGTGGCGAGTCCCATGCCGGAGGGCGCCGGTGATGAGGACGGTGCGGTTGGTGAAGCGTTCCATGACCGCCATCCTTCGCCGGCCGCCGAGAACCCGGCAGTGCGGGACGAACCTGGGTCTGCCACCACCACCCAGGTGGCGTCACCCGACCGCCACGCCCAGCAACGCGGCCACCTTCTCGCCGGTGTCCGTGCCGGACGACGGGGTGTGCAGCATCAGCCGGTGGCCGGGCAGGTCGGGAAGGGTCAGCGTGGTGTAGGCGAAGGTGAGCTCGCCCGCTTCGGGGTGGGCGACGGACTTCGTCCCACGCGTCGCGTCGCTGATGTCGTGTTCCGCCCAGATCTCGGCGAACTCGGGGCTGACAGCACACATGTCGGCGGCCAGCCGTCCGAACTCCGGGTCGTCGGGGTAGCGCGCGGCGTCGGCCCTGAACTGGCCGACGATGGCCTGCGCCGCGTCGCGCCAGTGGCACAGCGACGCGCGGTAGCGGGCGCTGGAGAAGAAGGTGACCAGGCAGTTGTGGTCGTCCTCGCCGTAACCGAAGACCACCTCGGCGGCCCGGTTGACGGCCACGAGGTTCCAGTGCCTGTCCATGAGATAGGCGGGATGCGGCAGCCACGAGTCGATCACCTGACGCAGCCCGTCGGGCACCTGCCGGCCCGTCACTGGGGGTAGCCGCGGCGGGTTCAGCCCGGCGAGCAGATAGAGGTGCTCGCGTTCTGCGGCGTCGAGGCGGAGCACGCGGGCGATCGCGTCCAGGACCTCGCCCGACACGTTGATCTCACGCCCCTGCTCCAGCCACGTGTACCAGGACACGCCGACCCCGGCGAGCACCGCGACCTCCTCCCGCCGCAGCCCCGGTGTACGGCGGGAGCGGACGTCACCCGCGGCCATGCCCACGTCGGCCGGGCTCACCCGCGCGCGCCGCGACCGCAGGAACTCCCGCATCTCGGCGGACCGCCTAGCCCGCGCCTCACCGGAGAGCTTCGTGATGTCCACGCGGCCATGCTAGCCATCGACGGCGATGTGCCTAATCGCCATAGCCACCCGCATCATGGGGCTAGGCAAGAGATGGTGACGATGGCAAGAGTCGGGCTGACGCCCGACGTGCTGACCAGGGCCGGGGCGGAGCTCGCCGACGAGGTCGGGTTCGACCAGGTGACCGTCGCCGCCGTCGCCAGGCGGTTCGACGTGAAGACCGCGAGCCTCTACTCGCACCTGAAGAGCTCGCACGACGTCAAGACCCGCATCGCCCTCCTCTCCCTGGAGGAACTCGCCGACCGGGTGGCCGACGCGGTGGCGGGGCGGGCGGGCAAGGACGCGCTCGCCGCGTTCGCGCAGGCCTACCGCACCTACGCCCGCGAGCATCCCGGCCGCTACGACGCCGCCCGCATGCGCCTCGTCGCCGAGACCGCCGTGGCCAGCGCCGGTGTACGGCACGCGCAGATGACCAGGGCGATCCTGCGCGCCTACGACATCGCCGAGCCCGACCAGACGCATGCCGTGCGCATGCTCAGCGACCAGAACCCTGATAGTCAGCGCGACGCCCTGGCCGAGGCCGGATGCGATCGGATCTTCGTCGACAAGGCATCGGGAAAGATCGATCGACGCCCCGAGCTGGCCAAGGCGCTGGACTACCTCAGGCCTGGCGACACCTTCGTCATTACCCGCCTGTCGCGTGCTGCCTGTTCGCTACGCCACCTGCTGGACTTGGCGGCACAGCTCCGCGAGCGCGAGGTCGACCTCCTAGTGCTCAAGCAGGGCATCGACACCTCCACTCCGGATGGACGCCTGCAGTTCCACATGTTCGGGGCGTTCGACGAGTTCCTCCGCGAACTCATCATCGAGGGCACCCTCGAAGGACTGGCCTCGGCCCGCGCGCGCGGTCGCGTCGGCGGGCGACCGGCGGCCCTGGATGCCCATGGTGTGGAGATGGCCCGCGCGCTGTACGAGATGAAGGGCGAGGACGGCAAACGTCGCTACACCATCCAGCAGATCGCCGACCGGCTCGGCGTCAGCCGCGCCACGATCTACCGCCATCTCGACCCCGCCAAGCCGGTCTCGGCGTAGGAGGAGCACGGTTGCCCCCGATCACCTACTACGGCGGCAAGGCCAAGCGTGGCCTCTTGCGCAGGCAGCAAGAAGGTCCTCGGAGGGGGCGTCGATTTCAATAATGCGGACGGAGCACTCCGGGCATCGCATCCCCACAACAGCATTCCCACAACAATGGACGGCCTGGCGGGGGTAAGCGAACAGCAGACGGGCGGCCCGGTGAATCTCAGGTATGGGCGATCTGCTCAAAGGTCGGTTAACCGGCCATGTCTTCGCGGCTGAGGCCGGTCCCCGTTCGGGCGGGACCGGCCTCAGTGCATTCGTGATCACTTTGCCGTCTGCTGAGAGGCCGCGATCCCGGTAAGGATGCGGCGCAAGCCAGACGAGAATTGTTCGGCCGGACTCAGGTCGGCGGACTCGGTCATGCGCGAGATCCGGGGATATGCACCGCTCTCGACGATCTTGCGCATGTAGGGGGCGACGTCGGCGCGCCACTCGTCCTCGGTCTGACCTGTGCGCCGCTGGGTCTCCTTCTCTGCGAGCTCGCGCATGACCGCGCCGCGCACGTAGTCCCTGATCAGTCCGACGGCCGAGCCCGCGTCGGCGATGTCGGAGGTCAGCGAGGCGGCCGCGGTGAGGGCGTGCTCCAGGCCGCGCAGCCAGTTGGGGCCGAGCGATGGTCGGGTCGCCAGCAGCGGGGCGAGCCAGGTGTGCCGCAGCCACAACTCGCGCTCGTGGTGGGCGTACGCCTCGAGGTCGGCGCGCCAGTCTCCCGTCAGCGGCACGTGGTCGTCCTGCACCGCGTCGGCCATGAGGTCGAGCAGGTCGTCGCGGCTGTCCACGTAACGGTAGAGCGAGGTCGTACCGGTCGACAGCTCGGCGGCGACGCGGCGCATCGACAGCGCGTCGAGCCCCTCGGCGTCGGCGATGGCGACGGACACGTCCACGATGCGCTCCACGCTCAGAGCCTGCCTTTTCGGCCGGTACGGCTCCCGCTCCCAGACAAGTGGCATGGACACGAGTCTACCGAAGTGGGTACAGTGTTCCCATGAATAGGCACACTGTATCCACGGACGTCTTGATCGCCGGCGGCGGATCCGTCGGGCTGATGCTCGCAGTGCTGCTGCGCCACCACGGCATCAAGCCCCTCGTCGTCGAGGAGAAGCCGGAGCTGTCGCACCACCCCAGGGCCACCGGCATCGGGCTGCGGTCGGTGGAGATCCTGCGCGAGGTCGGCCTGGATCAAGCGGTCAACGAAGCCGCGGTCGATTTGCGGGCGGGGAAGATCAGGGGGCGCACGCTCGCCGAGGCCGACTTCACCGAAGGCGTGGCGTGGAAGACGAGAGGCGCGACTGAGTTCACCTACACGCCGGCCCGGATCCGCGGCACCTGCGGACAGAATCGGTTCGACCGCGTATTGATCACCAAGGCGGGCGACGTGGAGTTCGGCGTGGAGCTTGACTCGTTCGAGCAGGACTCCGGCGGCGTCACGGCCACCCTGTCCGACGGGCGTGTGGTGCGGGCACGCTATCTGGTGGCGGCCGACGGTGTGCGCAGCCGGGTTCGGCAGATCCTCGGAATCGGCCTTACCGGTCCCGGTGTGATCGGTCAGGAGACGACGAGCGTCCTGTTCGGCGCTGATTTGCGTCCGCGCGAGCCGTTCGCTATGTGCAACATCGAGCATCCGGACGCGACCGGCCTGCTGGTGACTGTCGACGGCGAACGCGAGTGGGTCTTCCTCACCCGCCTCGACACGGAGCCGACTCCGGAACTCATCCGCACCGCGCTCGGCGACCCGTCGATCGAGGTGGAGATCCGCAGCGTGCTGACGTTCCGGGGGCGGGGCCAGGTGGCCGATCGCCTCTCCGTCGGGCGGGTCTTCCTGGTGGGCGACGCGGCGCACGCCATCCCCCCACTGGGCGCGTTCGGGCTGAACGCCGGCATCGCCGACACACACAATCTGGCGTGGAAGCTCGCGCACGTGCTGCGCGGTGAGGCCGGGCCCGAGCTGCTGGAGACTTACCACGCGGAGCGCCACCCGGTGGCCCTCATGACGATGGAGCAGGCGCACCTGCGCTTCAACGATCCGTCCCTGCACTGGGGGAAGGACATGGCGGAGGCGCGCAAGGCAGCGGGGGCGATCAACGCGCCGGTGGTGCACATGGGCTACCGGTACGGCGGCACAGAACTCCCCTCCACCGAGGACGTCGCCCTCAACCTCGACGGGTCGCCGGGATCCCGCCTGCCGCACATGTGGGTGGCCGACGGGGTGTCCACGCTAGATCTCGTCGGATCGCAGTGGTGCGTACTCACGGCCGATCCCGGCGTGGAGGCCGACGTTCCGGTGCACGTCGTGGACGGCTGGCCGTACGGGACGGTGCTGGTCCGCCCTGACGGTTTCGTGAGCCGTTCGTACGGCTAGCGCGCCGCCTTCGGACAGGTGGCGAGCATGTCGCGGGGATCCTTCTTCTCCTTCTTCGTGATCGTCAGGCCGTATCGGCTCTTGGCGGAGACCCAGATCGTCGCGTAGCGGCACCAGAACTCCTTTCTGCCAGCCTGCGACGGGACGTTGCCGCCACTACTGCTCAACGGCATGCCGGGTCCGCGTGCATCGGATAACGAAGCGATCGTGACCTACTCCGATCTGCCCGGTTGCGCGGCACCTCCGACCAGCGCCAGCCGCTTGGCGACGTCCAGCCGTACCTCGCCGTAGGGCTGGACGTGCTGCCAGAACAGCGGTGTCAGCCCGCGGTGGTCGGCGGGCTTGAGCAGCTTGGCCCATTCGGGATCGGCGAGGACGTCCTGGAGCATCAGCGTGTTGACGTATACGAGGGCGGCCTGCAGGATGCGCAGGCACAGGACGGTCATCTCCAGTTCCTCGCAATGGTTGGTGGCGATGTCGCCGCCCTTGCCGTAGAAGATGACGCTGTTGGCACCGTTGGACGACTCCACCACGTTGAGCCCTTCCTGGATCTCCCGCTGCAGTTCCCGGAGACGGAGGTAGCGGGCGACGAAAATGGTCTTCTGCGCACGGCCAACCTCCAACATGGCCTGGTAGGTCGGGTGGGAGGCGGACTCGGTGAACCGGCGCAGGATCGCCTCGGTGGAGGCGGTGCCCTGTTTGATCGCGGTCGCGTACTTGATCATCTGGTCGTAGTTCTGCTCGATCAGGTCCCAGCGGATCGGCCGGGTCATCGCCGGCGTAAGCCGGAGGTACAGGTCACTTTCTCCGCTCTCAACGCGGTAGAGCTTGACCTTGCTGATCTGCTTGATGCGCGGCAGCAGGTCGAAGCCCAGGAGCCTGGACACGCCGACCCCGATTTCCGTCTGGCCGTGGGAGTCCACATAGTTGCCCTCGACCTTCATCATGGTGCCGTGCCGTACCGCGCCCTCGATCATCGCGTGCACCTCGGAGGCCGAGGCACGCAACGTCTGGGAGTGCACGACCATCCTCCGGGTCACGGAAGGAGTGAGCGCCAACGACCCAGATCTCCTTGCACCGCAGGGCGTCACGCAGTGCCTGGAAGGTGACGATCTCGTACACCATCCGCACGATCCGCTTTCGCCCGCGCTTGTCGTTCTTGAACACCAGATCCTCCCAAGCGTCGGCGGTGCCGCGATGCTCGGGCACCGTCTCGCCGCGCGGGTAGTAGGTGGTGTTGCCCGCCTTGGCGCAGCGGCGGATCAACTCCAGCGCCCGGATCACCGGCCGGTAGGCGGTGTAGTTGTCTTGAACTCCAGCGTCTCCAACAGCGCGATCAGACCGCGGCGGTAGTGGTTGGTGTAGGAGGCACGCAGCGTAGTCTGCACCGTGGTCCTGTAGGCCGGGCCCTTGGTCTTGAACTCGTGGACCAGGTCCTTCAGCGTCTGCTCGCCGCCGGTAACAGCCGGGAAGATGACCGCGCGGACCGAATCGTCGGGATGGGCGAGGGCGTCACCTGTCAGCAGAGGCGGTAGGTGTAGAAGTTCTCGAACCGCGACAGGTACATGTGCCCGTCGGGGGCCCTTCAGCAGGATCGAGACCGGCCTGACGATGAGCGTCAGCGCCATCGTCGCCCTGTCGATCCGGTACGCCTTGCCCTGGACCTTGCCGTACAGCTTGCCGTCGGAGCCGAGCTCGATGTAGGTGTCGAGCAACACCTGGGTGGCGCTCTCCCACGGGTAGGTCTGGTGCTTGACGACGCGCAGGGCCCGGCCGGTGGCCGGGTCGAGCTCGAACAGCGCGTCGGGGCTCAGACCCCACAGCTTGCCCTGGTCGTCGAAGGTGATCGAGCCGAGCGCCAGGTCGCCCGCGACGGGCTTGGTCCGCCACTTCAGCGAGTCGGCCGCCACGTCGTAGGCGAAGGCCACGGCCGCGTCGTCCTGCGGGGCGCCGACGCCGCCGAAGGCCGAGGTGGTGCCGTAGATGACGCCGTCGCGGTAGGCCAGGCCGATGATGCTGTGCCCGGGGATGAGGTTGCGCTTGGTGACGCTCTTGCCAGTGACGGAATTGTAGAGGCCGAGCGCGCCGCCGACGGTGCCGATCTTGGGTACGGTGCCGAAGGCCAGCCAGTCGCCCGCGGAGATCATCGCGAACGGGCGGTCCTGCTCGTGCTCGGCCAGGTTGAGCAGCAGCTTGGGTTCGCTGCCCGTCCACTCGTAGATCCTGGCCCAGGGGTAGACGCCGAGGTAGAGCTTGCCCTGGTGGGTGACCATGCCTTCGCTCTGCCCGACGTTGGGCCAGAACTGCTTCTCGCCCGTGGCGGGGTCGTAGGCGGCCAGGCCGCCGGTGAAGAAGCCGCCGCCGTACACGCGGCCGTCGGGGCCGACGGCCATCGAGCGGATGCTGACGGGCTGCCCGGTGAGGGTGCCGTCGAGCAGCGTGCCCTTGCCGGTTTTGCGGTCGAAGTGCCAGATGCGTCCGGTCGAGCCGGTGCCGACCAGCGTGTGGCCGACCCAGCCGAGCGGCCTGGCCGCGCCGCCGCCGAAGTCGGTGAACCCGGTCCTGGCGATCGTCCCGGTCTTGAGGTCGTAGCTGACGAGCTCGTCGTTCTGGAAGAGGTAGACGTGGTGGCCGTGCCTGCCGCCGCCGACGGTCAGGCTGTCGACGTCCTCGACCACGTCCTTCCAGGTGCGGCTCTCGAGGTCGTAGACGCCCATGGGGTTGGTGTTGGTGGAGGTGGCGTACCTGATGAGCAGGTAGCGGCCGACGACGTCGAGGTCGTAGGCGTAGCCGTGGCCCTGGACGGGCGGGTCGACGACCTGCTTGGTCACCCCGTCGGCGCCGACGACCGCGACCTTCATGGTCTGGGCGCCGACGCCCGCGTAGATCGTGCCGTCGTCGCCGACGGCCAGGTCCCTGACGAACTGCTCGCCGGGGACGGGGCTGCCCAGGTCGGTGGTCTTGCCGGTGGCGGTGTCATGTCGGACGAGTCTGCCGTTGGGCGAGGTGCCGGCGTACAGCGACGCGCCGTCGGGGCTGGTGGCGACCGTCCACACGAAGGTTTCGCCGGGCGCGGCCATGCCCAGCTCGCTCACCTTGTCGGCGGCGGGTTCGTAGCGGTACAGCCTGCCCATGGCGCCCGCGGTGGCGTTGTAGCTGCCGACGTAGACCGAGTGGTCGGGGGCGACGGTGACCGCCCAGGAGCCGAGCGCGAGCGGCAGTGGGCGTTCGGCGATGAGGGCGCCGTCCCTGGCGTTCCTGACGCCCAGGACGGCGGGTCCCGAGGCGCTGGAGGTCACCGAGTAGACGCGGGGGCCGCCGGGATGGGTGGCGTCCATGGCGGTGCCCGCCGTGGTCGCGCCGGTGAGGGGGAGCGTGCCCAGGTTCGCGAACCCGCATCCGCTCGGGGCGCGGCGGATTCGGCCTGGACCGGAGTTGCGATGGGCAGGGCAACTAAGAGGGCCATCGCCAGAGTAATTCTGTGCCCAGCACTGCTCCAACGGAAGTCCGCAGCGCCAGGCCGCCGATCACTGCACAATGATCAGCATGAGCGACCCCCAGCGCATCATCGCGGTACGGCACGGCCAGAGCGAGGCCAACCTCGCCTACCGTGAGTCCGTCGGCATCCCCCTCGTCTACGAGCGTGAAGACCACGAGATCACCCTCACCGAGCTGGGCCGGTTACAGGCGGCGGCCCTGGGCGGGTTCCTGAAGTCGCTGCCCGAGCAGGAGGCGCCCGAGGTCGTCTGGTGCTCGCCGTACCTGAGGGCGCTGGACACCTGGAGCCTGGCCCATCAGGTGTGGGGAGCGGGACCGCTGCCGGTCAGGGTCGACGCGCGGCTGCGCGACAGGGAGTGGGGCGAGCTGCGCCACTACAACCTGACCGCCATCGAGCAGCGCTTTCCCGAGGAGGCGGCGCGCCTGCTGGCCGAGGGCGAGTACGGCTACCGCCCGCCGGGCGGCGAGTCGTTCGGCGACGTGGCGGTGCGGCTCAGGCACTTCCTCGGCGACCTGCGCGCCTCGGCCGAAGGGCGGCGGGTGCTGATCGTCGCGCACGACTCGGTGGTGCTGATCCTGCGCCACGTGATCGAGGAGTCGCCCGACACCGCGCTGGCCGGCGTCCACGTCCACGCGCCGATCATGAACGCCTCCGTCTCGACGTGGGCGGCGCGCGACGGCCGGCTCGAACTGCTGGCCTTCAACGAGGTGGGCCACCTGGACTAGGAGAAATCGAGGACGGCATCGGCCCGGCGCCTGGTGCCGTCCTCGGCGAACCACCGCTCCTCGGCCGCGAACCACTCCACCCATCGGGGTTCGAGCGCGAGCCCGTCGCGCTCCAGCACCCTGGCCATGCGCACCTCCCGAGGCGCCTCCACCCACACCCTGAAGGACACCGGCGCGCCACGGCGGGCCGTACCGACGCCTTCGATGACCAGCACGGGCGCGACGGGCACGGCCACCTCCTCGGCGTAGAGCCCGCGCGCCCAGTCGTAGCGGCGGAAGGCGCCGGGCCGCCCCTCGCTCAGCGGGCGCAGCACCCGCTCCTCCAGCGCGGCGAACCACGGCCCAGGACCCTCCTCCCACGGCACGGGGAAGTCGTCGCTGTGCACCACCTGCGCGCCGAGCGCGGGCCCCAGCCGCTCGGCGAACGTCGTCTTGCCCGACCCGGCCGGCCCGTCGACCGCGACGACGCGGGTGCGGCCGCAGGAAGGCGGACGCGCCATGATGCGTTTCACCAGGTGATCCATTCGTCCGATCCTGTCATGGTGGAACAGGGACCTGACTGTCGGGCGACGGCTCTCGCCTGAAAGGCTGGTAAGGCCATAAGCTCGGCGTCCACCACTGGAGGTTGATCTTGCGCGGACCCCTTGGCGACATCGTCGTCCTCGATCTGTCGCGGGCCCTGGCCGGCCCGCACGCCGCCCAGATGCTCGGCGACCTCGGCGCCAAGGTGATCAAGGTCGAACATCCCGAGGGCGGCGACGAGTCACGCGGCTGGGGGCCGCCGTTCGCCGGCCCCGACCACGACATCTCCACCTACTTCCTGGCGGCCAACCGCAACAAGCAGTCCATCGCCGTCGACCTGAAGTCCGAGGACGGCAGGCGGCTCATCGAGCGCCTGGTACGGCAGAGCGACGTCCTGATCGAGAACTTCCGCACCGGCGTGCTCGACCGGCTCGGCTTCCCCGTCGAGCGCCTGCACGAGCTCAACCCGCGCCTGGTGGTGCTGTCCATCACCGGCTTCGGCCACGACGGCCCCGAGGGCGGCAGACCGGGCTACGACCAGATCGCCCAGGGCGAGGCGGGCCTGATGTCGCTGACCGGCCCGTCACCCGACGAGCCGTACCGGGTGGGCGCCTCGATCGCCGACCTGCTGGCGGGCATCCACGGCGCCTACGGCGTGGTCGCCGCCCTCTACGAGCGTGAGCGCACCGGCAGGGGCGAGGTGGTGCGCACCTCGCTGCTGGCCGCGGTGACGGGCGTGCACTCCTACCACGGCACCGCGTGGACCGTCGGCGGGCAGGTGCCCGTGGCGGGCGGCAACCACCACGCCTCGATCGCCCCCTACGGCGCCTTCCACTGCGCCGACGGGATGTTGCAGATCGCCGTCGCCAACGACTCCCAGTGGCGCAAGGTGGCCGTCTTGCTGGACATCGACCCCGATGACGCGAAGTATGCGACGAACAGGCAGCGGTTCACGCACAGGGATGAGCTGATCGGCGAGATGGAGAAGGCGCTGGCCCGCCACGACCGGGCGCACTGGCTGGCCGTGCTGGCCGAGCTCGGCGTGCCCGCTGGCGCCATCCGCACGCTCGACGAGGTCTACGCCTGGGACCAGACCCGCTCGCAGGGGCTGGTCGTGGAGGTGGACCATCCGGTGCTCGGCCGGATCGAGCTGCCGGGGCCGCCGCTGCGCTTCGACGGCGCCGAGCCGTTCGAGCACACCCCGCCGCCCGCCCTCGGACAGGACGGCGAGGCCGTACTTTCGTGGTTGGCGGAACGGGAACGGTGATCGGCGCGTCAACTTTGCAGCACTGGACGACAGCAGGGGAGCAGTGGTGAGCCGGCCGGACGCGCGCACTCTCATCGAGACGGTCCTCGACCGGGGATCGTGGAAGTCGTGGGACACGCCGCCCGCCGACCCCGCCAGGCCCGGCTCCTCCTACGCCGAGGAGCTGGCCGCCGCCCGCGCCAAGAGCGGCTACGACGAGTCGGTGATCACCGGCGAGGGGTCGGTCGACGGGCACAGGGTGGCCATCGTGGCCTGCGAGTTCTCCTTCATGGCGGGCTCCATCGGGGTGGCCGCGGCCGAGCGGCTCGTGCGGGCGGTCGAGCGGGCCACCCGTGAGGGGCTGCCGCTGCTGGCCTCGCCCGCCTCCGGCGGCACCCGCATGCAGGAGGGCGCGCTCGCCTTCACCCAGATGGTCAAGATCACGGCGGCGGTCCAGCTGCACCGCGAGGCGGGCCTGCCGTACATCGTCTATCTGCGCCATCCGACGACCGGCGGGGTGTTCGCCAGCTGGGGTTCGCTCGGGCACGTGACGGCGGCCGAGCCGGGGGCGCTCATCGGGTTCCTGGGGCCGCGGGTGTTCGAGTCGCTGCACGGCTACGCCTTCCCCGAGGGCGTCCAGGTGGCCGAGAACCTGTTCACGCACGGCCTGGTCGACGCCGTGGTCTCGGCGCAAGACGCGCGCGCCATCGCGATCAGGGCGCTGACCGTCCTCACCGCGGGCAGGAACGGGCTGGTGAAGGGGCCCGAGCCCGAGGAAGAGCTGCGTCCGGTGGAGGCGTGGGACGCCATCACCCGCTCGCGCCGCGACGACCGTCCCGGCATCCGCACCCTGCTCAAGCTCGCCGCCTCCGACGTCACCCCGCTGAACGGCACCGGCGAGGGCGAGGCCGACCCCGGCCTGCTGCTGGCTCTGGCCAGGTTCGGTACGGCTCCGGCCGTCGTCCTCGGCCAGGACCGGCGCACGCAGCGCGCCACGGGCCCGTTCGGCCCGGCAGGGCTGCGCGTGGCCAGACGCGGCATGCGCCTGGCCGCCGAGCTCGGCCTGCCGCTGGTCACGGTGATCGACACGGCGGGCGCCGCCCTGTCCAAGGCGGCCGAGGAGGGCGGCCTGGCCGCCGAGATCGCCCGCTCGCTGACCGACCTGGTCATGCTCGACGCGCCGACCGTGTGCCTGCTGCTCGGCGAGGGGGCGGGCGGCGGCGCGCTGGCCCTGCTGCCCGCCGACAGGGTGCTGGCCGCCCAGCACGCGTGGCTGTCGCCGCTGCCGCCCGAGGGCGCCTCGGCGATCCTCTACCGCAGCGTCGACTTCGCCCCCGAGATCGCCCAGGCGCAGGGCGTGCGCGCCACCGACCTGCGCCGTAACGGGATCGTGGACCGGGTCATCCCCGAGCGGCCCGACGCCGCCTACGAGCCGAGGGCCTTCTGCGAGCGGGTGGCCAGGGCGCTGGAGTTCGAGATCGCGGGCCTGCTGGAAACGCCCCAGGCGGACAGGTTGCCTGCCCGCCTGGCGCGCTACCGCTCGCTCGGGATCTAGCGCCGCCAGATCTCCTTGCCTGCGGCGTCGTAGCCGACGACGCTCGCGTCCACACTCGCCTTCGTCGTGCGGGCGGAGAACAGAGTGAGGCCGAGACCCCACGGGTCGGCCGACATGGTCGCGGTCACCCGGGAGCCGTCGTCGAAGACCAACTCGACCTTGGCCGTCTTCACGACCGCGTATCCCGCCAGGACGCCGTCGCCGAAGCTGTAGGTGGCATCGTCGATCTTGTGCTTCTCGGTGATGAAGCGCCCGTTGTCCGTCCAGATGATCAGGCAGCCGTCCTGGTGGGTCACGGTGGCCCCGGTCCCCAGTGCGGCGGCCGGTCCGACGGGCGGGGAGACCGAGCACTTGTCAGGCGCGCTGCCGCCGACCGTGGCGACCGTGTCCTGCTCGGCGTTCCGCAGGGCGAACCGCTCCGAGCCGCCGCGGTTGGGCACGACCCAGATCTTCAACGGGGCGCCCGAGGGCGTGTACACGGTGCCGCGGGTGCCGGCCTTCACCGCCTCCACCTGGGTGACCTCGGATCCCGCCACGCCGATCGCGCTCTTGCCGAGGTCGGGCAGGCGCTCGGCGTCTCCCGCCGCGACCGGCTGGAAGGCGTCGCAGGTGGTCTTGCCCGCGATCGAGCGGCACAGCCCGTCCCAGGTCCTGCCGTCGGCGAGCGTCACCTTGCTGAACCACACCTTCGCCGCGCCGATGGTGACGACCTCGCCGATGGGCGGGTGCGGGTCCCAGGCGGGCTTGTCGGCGGGGTGGTCCTCGCGCCACAGCTCCTTGCCGCCGGAGTCGTAGCCGACGAGGCTGAAGCCCTCCAGGTAGAGGTCGCCGGAGACGGGCTCCTCACCGGCGAACAGCCGTACGCCGAACTTCCACGGGTCCTGCTTGACCGCCGCCCTGAGCACCTTGCCGTCCTTGCGGATCAGCTCGACCTTCGCGGTGTCCTGGCGGGCGATGCCGAACCAGCGACCGCCGTTGACCCGCAGGTCGACGTCCATCGGCTTGCCGCCCATGTTGCGCAACAGCTCCTTGGCGCTGTGGTTCAGCCCCAGCTCGCGACCGTCGAGGCTCCAGATGAGCGTCCTGTCGGGCGTCTTGTGAGGCCGCACGCTCAGCCCGGCGACCTTCGTCGCGTCGCCCGCGGGCTCACCCTGCTCGGCCTCGGGCGGCATCGCGAAGGGTCTGGCGACCCGCGACAGGAGCCTGCCGTCGGTGGCGGCGAACTCGTAGGCGGTGACCTGGTCCGTAGCAGGGACGACGACCGTCCAGATCTTGAAGGGCGCGCCGGAGGGCCGCTGGACGGCTCCGGCGACGCGCGTCCCCTTCTTGGTCACCGCCGTCACCGTGGCGACGTCCAGGCGCGTGCCGCCGTAGTCGAGCACGCTCTCGCGCAGAGGCACGGACTGCGTCGTCCCCTCGAACCAGCCGGCGCTCTTCATCGCCTGGGCCCCGACGTTGCCGCCGCAAACGGTGTGGGTGGCGGCCTCGCCCGCGTACTGCACGGCCCGGCAGAAGACGAGCAGCCCCTTGTGGTCGGTGGCGTACCACAGGCCCATCGGCCGGTTCTCGGCCGGGTTGTCGATGACCAGCTCCTGGCCCACCGGCGTCGGCTTCGGCGGCGAAGCCGTGACCGTCTGCCTGTCCAGGCCCCCGTTGAGCAGGACAGGCACGAGCACGGCCACCAGGGCGACCGGCAGGGCCGCCAGGATGACGGGCCACGCCCACCGGCGGCGTCCGGCCCGCTGCTGGACCTTCGTCCACGCCGTCGGGCTCGCCTCGTACGTCGCGGCGCGGGCGTCGAGCGCGTCGCGCAGCCGCTCTTCCAGGTCGTTCACAGCTTCCCCCTCAGCGCCGCCAGACCCCTGCTGGCGTGGGTCTTGACCGAACCGGGCGACACGCCCATGGCGTCGGCGATCTCTCGTTCGGACAGGTCGAGCCAGTAGCGCAGGATCAGCGCCTCCCGCTGGCGGCGCGGCAGCGTGTCGAGGGCCGCGAGCAGCTCACGGTGCTCCTCGGCCACGATGACGGCGTGCTCGCTGCTGCGGGCGTGCTCGGGGGGTTCGGGACGGCGCAGCCGGATGATGCGCAGATGCCGCAGCCGGTTACGCGTCAGGTTGCAGACGGTCGAGCGCAGGTAGCCGAGCGCCGCGGCGTCGTCGCGCAGGCGGCGGGTGTGCAGCCTGGCGAACGCCTCCTGGGCGATGTCCTCGGGGTCGTCCGCGCCCAGCAGTCCGGCCAGCCGTACCAGGGAGTGGTACTGGCCGGCGAACAGCTCCGCGAAGGTCGGAGCCGTGGGCGCCATGGTGGGTGTTTCCATCACGTATCAGAGACACCCGTGGACGCGCCAGGTTGACCGGAGGCGCCGGAGAATTCGTCGTTACTCGACCGGCAGGCGTTCCACGCGGATCGAGAAGACCTCCTCGCGCGGCACGACCACCTCATAGGCCCCATGGTCGACCATCCAGTAGCCGAGCGCCTCGGCCTTCATGCCGCTGTGGCCCGTGTAGGCGATGTGGAGGCCGTCGTCGTCCTCGTCGAGGACGACGCAGGGCTCGCCGCCGAACGCGCCGACCGTGCGCACGAGCACCAGCCACTCCAGCTCGGAGCGGTCCACCGTTTTACGCCAGTAGCCCGAGGCCGCCTCGAAGCCCTCCAGCTCCTCCTCGCTGAACAGCACGACCTCGTCGCTGTCGGGCCCGATCGCCGCCGGATGGGTGCGGCCCCTGTGCCGGGCGACGAACCCCGACGCCACGGGAACGATCGCGTCGCTCATGCCGCCGGCCGCCAGGTGAGCCCGTCGTAGCCGGCGAAGGGCCGCTCGCCCCTGTCGCTGACATGCACGATCTCCGCCCCCGCCGGGATGGGCATCGGGGTGGTGTGGAACTGCGGGACCACGTGCTCGCGCGAGGTGGTGAACCCGTTGCCGGCGAACGGCGGCGCGTCGCTCCAGTCGCCGCCCATGTGCGGCCCGTACGGCACCGCGTAGGTGTCGACGTCGCGCGCGTACCAGCGCATCACGTACAGCTCGGGCACCCGCGCGTTCAGCTCCGATCCCTCGAAGGCCAGGTCGAGCCCCAGAAATAAGGCGCGCGGCGTGGTCAGCCGCACGCAGTCCTGCACCCGGTAGACGTAGCCGGAGATGACCGTGCGCTTTCCCGAGAGGTAGGGCACGAGCAGCCGAGGCGGCACCACCTTCTGCATCTGCGTCCTACGCTCGTTCACGACACCACTTTACGATCTCTTCAGCACTCCGATGAGCAACGCGGGCTTATGGTCGCGCCCGCTTCGGCCTTCGTTGGCTCGTCCCTCGCTCTCTCCGGCCGAGCTCCTGCGCTCCGGCTACGGTCAGGTCAGTCTCGCCACACCCAGCACCCTGTGCTCCAGGCACGGCAGCGTGGCGCGGGCGGAGACGGTCAGCTCGGGGTCGAGGTCGACCACCTGCACCGCGGGTGCGCTACCCAGATCGGCGCGGACCACGCCCAGCGGGTCGACCAGCATGCTGCGCCCGACACCGAATCCGTCGCTCGACTCGGCGGGGTTGGCCGCCTGGCCGACGGCGGCCGTCCACATCGTGTTCTCCAGCGCCCTGGCCCGCACGAGCGTGATCCAGTGGTCCTCCTTCAGCGGCCCTGAGCTCCAGGCGGCGATGACGGCGAACAGCTCGGCGCCCCGGTCGACCAGCGCTCTGGCCAGCTCGGGGAAGCGCAGGTCGTAGCAGGTGATGAGGCCGACGCGGAGCCCGGCGAGCTCGACCACGGTCGGCTCGGAGCCCGGCGCGACCAGCTCCGACTCGCGCGCGCCGAAGGAGTCGAACAGATGGATCTTCCGGTAGGCGGCCTGGATAGCGCCCGAGGAGTCGAGGGCGACGGCGGTGTTGTGGACGCGGCCTTCGCCCGGCTCGAAGACGCCGGCGATCACGGCCACGCCGTGCCGGCGGGCCGCCTCGGCCAAGCCTGTGACGAAGGGGCCGTCCAGCGGCTCGGCCAGGTCGGTGATCCGCTTGCCGTACCGGGTGAGGGTGGCCTCGGGGAAGATCGCGAGGTCGGCGCCCTCGGCCTTGGCGATCGCCTCTTCGGCCCGCGCCAGGTTGACGGCGGGGTCGGGGGAGACGGGCAGCTGGCACAGCGCGATTCTGGTCACGCGGTCGAGCCTATGCCCGGCTGGAACCCGGCGGCCAGATCACCCGCACGGGCATCCCGGCCCGCTCGGCCATGGCCACCACCTCGGCGGTGCCGCCGCGTCCGCGTCCGGTCGCGCCGTCCCACACCGCGACCAGCTCGTCGGCCTCGGCGAGCATCGCCTCGGCCGCCGCGAGGTAGGCGGGCACCCCCGCCTGGTCGAAGGGCAGCTCGACGACCTGGGCGGCCTTGCCGAGCAGCATGTCGTAGGTGTGGCGGGCGTCGGCGGGCAGGCTTTCCCTGTAGTGGTGGGCGGGCAGGACGGCGTGCAGTTCGCCGCCGGCGGCGATCGTCTCGGCGGCGAAGATCTGGTCGCTGCCCTCGGCCAGGCAGGACACGCCGACCAGGTCGGGGCCCGCGGCCGTCAGCTCCTCGCGCAGGGCCTGGCCGACCAGCTCGACGGTGCGCGGCGTGAGCTCGCGGTGACCTGTCACGGCCAACCTCGTCATCGGGTCCTCACCACCTGGAAACCGGCCAGTGCCAGGATGCGGGGCAGGTTCCTGACCGTGTCGCGGTCCTTCTCCTGCGCGGCCGCTGACAAAGTGGACCAGTCTCCTATGTCGGGATGCGTCTTTTTCTCATCATCCCTCAGCGGTCCGTGAGACCACCCGCGGGTCATCATCATCCGTACCCAGCGCACGTGCTCCATCTCGGCCAGGAGCTCGATCTCCTCCTTGGTGAAGGCGAAGCCGAGATCGGGGTCGACGCGCGGGCCGAGCGCGCAGCCGACCTCCTTCAGCTTCCTGCCGACGTCCTCGGCCAGCAGCCGGTTGGACTCCCGCTTGTCCTCCGCCAGCTCCTCCCACGGCACCAGCGAGGGGTTGACCGCCGTCCGCCCGCCCCTGGCCCGCTGGTCGGCCAGGTAGTGGTTGTGCGCAGCCTTCGCGAGCGTCTCCACCAGGTCCTCGGCGATCAGCGCGGGATCGCCGGCCGCGTCGGTGACGGGGAAGACCCTGAGCGCGCCGTCCAGCCCTTCCAGCAGGCTGGAGTCGAAGGCGGCTGCGTGGTCGACGCGGACGACCAGCGAGCCTGGCCCGCCGCCCCACAGGCGCGGCGAGGTGAGCGCCACCTTCAGCGCGAGGTCCTGGTCGGGGTAGCAGACGTAGACGCGGCGCGAGGGCTGCGGCAGCACCTCGGGCAGGCTCACCTGCTCGGGCTCCAGGTCGATCGCCTCGAGGTCGCAGGCCGTCAGCAACTGGTCGTGCCTGGCGCACAGGGCCGTCACCGTGCTCGTCGCGGCCGCGTCGACGACGGTGATGGGCAGCGGCCCGAGCTCCGGCGCGTGCAGGCGCCAGTGCCTGGCCAGCTCCAGCAGCAGGGTACGGCCGAAGGTGCCGAGGCCGATGACCATGACGGGGTCGGCCGTGGTGGGTGGGTCGTTGTGCAGCAGCACGCGGGCCGCGAGCGTGTCGGGGTTGAAGAAGTCCAGGTGCAGCCCCGTCGGCCTGGTCAGGCCCAGCCGCCTGGCCCGCAGCGCGGCGCACATGTCGGGGTCGGCGATGAGCCCGTAGGCGGCCAGCGGGCGGGTCCTGGGCCGCGGCAGGGCGTGCGCGGCCAGCGCGATCGCGGTGTTGGTGGCGCTGTCGCTCTCGCACGCGTACAGGACGGCGGCGCGCTCGACGCCCGCGGCGCGCAGCACGGACGGGTCGCGCGGGTCGCCCTCGACGTGCAGGACGCCGCGGTCGGCGTTGGGGGTGGGGGCGATCTGCACCACGCCGCGGCCGGCCGTACGCAGGCGGTTGGTCAGCACGGCCGCGATCGGGCCGGTGCCGCAGACGACCGCGTGGCCGCGCGAACGGCGGGCGCGCAGCCGGCGGATCTCGGTGGAGAACAGCAGCAGCAGACCGGCGACCAGTGCGTAGATCGTCGCGGCGGGGGCGGTGAAGCGGGCCACCTCCAGCGTCCATCCCAGCGGCGCGTGGTCGACGTCGAAAGGCGCGGGATCCAGGACGAACAGTTGCAGCGAGTAGTAGACCAGATCGAAGGCGGAGGCCTGCGGGAGATAGGCGCCGAAACCCACCAGGCCGAGCACGAAAGACGTCACCACGAGTACGGCAAAGGACAGCCGTAATGCCATTCCGCCACGATATTTTCGCCATCTTTGAAAGTCCAGTCGCCTGTCGTGTATTCATGTCTGCATGGACCCCGTCAATGCGTTTCTCGCCTGGTCCACCGAGGCTGAAGGCTCCGAGTCGGTCATCAGGGCGGTCCAGTCGGTGAAGGCGCAGCTGGCCGAGCGCCACTACGACGTCTACGACTGGAGCGAGCAGCCGCACAGTCGCAACATCGGCATCGAGATCCAGGAGCAGATCCGCAGGTCGGACATTCTCATCCTGGAAGGAAGTACGGTTCGCCCCAATCTGGCATTTGAAGTCGGATTTGCGCGAGCGCTGGATTTGCCCGTCGTCGTCATCAAGCAGGAGGGCACCCACGAGCTGCCCGAAGACTTCGGCGCCCCCCGTTACCTCAACTATCCGAGCGCGAGCAGCGACGCCGGATTCGGCAAATTCGAGACCGATTTCGGCAGGCTGCTCGACCGGCTGGAGACCGAGTCGCTCAGCCCGGGACACCGCGCCCTGCGCCGCAAGCTGACCCAGCTGCACGGCGGCCTGCAGGCCGTCCTCAGCAACCACGACGCCGACCACCCGCAGCTCCACCTGCGCAGCGGCTGGCTGGAGGCGCTGGCCTCCGAGGTGCGCAACTCCGGCCCGTCCAACCTCGTCACCGACGCCGACTACTACTCCCACTGCTTCGCCGAACTGCGCGACTGGAACGACGGCCCGATCAGGGCCATCGCCGACCTGACCGACAACACCGAGACGTTCTGGCAGAGCGACCTGGAGCACCCCGAGCTGATGAGCTCCCAGGTCACCGAGCGGATCTTCCTCATCGACTGGCGACTGTTCTTCCAGGGGGAGGCGCAGCTGTCGCGCCACATGTCCATGTGGCGCGACCACCTCGGCAGCCTGTCGGGCAGCGGCTACGAGGTCTACGTGGCCGCCGTCGACGACGTCGGGCTCGGCGTGCGCCACCCGTTCGGCGACACCGCCGTCGGCGCCCACCTGCTGCTGCTGCACCCCGACTGCATCGGCGGCTACCGGCGCAGGCTCGAAAGCGACTTCGGCGAGCGCCGCATGCTCCACATCGAGCGCGACCGCCACCGCTTCAACCTGGCCAGCCGCTACTACGAGGCGGTCAAGGCGCGGGCGGTGCGCTTCGACCCCAACCACGACTTCCACACGCTCAAGCGCGAATGGCTGGGCAAGCTGGAGATCGGCAGGTGGGACGAGCACTGGACCTTGCGCACCGAGCACCGCTCACCGGCCTACTTTGACCGCTACGACCAGCACATCCGCACCTGGATCCCGATGTACGACGATCTGATCCAGGACTGCTCGGCCACCGTCGCCAGCGAGATCCTGCGCATCTTCCAGGAGATCGACATGTCGGTCTCCGTCCTGGAGATCGGCTACGGCACCGGCAGCCTCACCGCCGCGATCGTGCCGTGGATCCGCACCCTGTGCGAGCCGTTCGAGCAGCTCGGCCAGCTCTACCCGGTCGACAGCTACCGCGCCATGGACCGCGCGGTGCAGATGCGCAAGCTCGCCCACGGCAAGATCGGCGCCGACCTCAACCGCTGGGTCCGCCTGCTGAACAAGACCGCGTGGGACGACGTCGAGGACAACATCACCTACAACGTCATCTTCGGCTCGCTGGTCACCCACTTCCTGCTCGGCCAGAACCCCACCGAACAGTCGGTCGACGCCTTCTTCGCCGAGTGCGCCAAGCGCCTCGAACCCGGCGGCAGCCTCGTCTTCTCCGACTGCTTCGCCCCCGAGGAGGAGAGAGACCGGCTGGGGGCGGTGGCCGCCTGGCGCGGCTGGATGATCGACAACGGCCTGTCGGAGGAGTACGCGGACGCCTACCTGGCGGGCAACCAGGACATGGTCAACGCCGTCTCCGTCGCCCGCGTGACCGCCGGAGCCGAGCGCCACGGCCTGCGCCTGGTCAAGGAGAAGCTGGTCGGCTCCACGCAGATGTTCCGCCTGCTGGTGTTCCGCTCCGCGCGCTGAGCGCCGCGACGTAGGCCAGCGCCTGCGCCCGCGCGCACGCGGCCACGGCCTCGTCGGGCGGCAGGAACCGCGGATCGTGCAGCCCGGCGTGGGTGAAGCCGGGCGCGCCGCCGAGCCCGACGAAGGCCATCAGCGTGGGCCGCGCGGTGCCGTAGTGGGCGAAGTCGTCGCCGCCGCAGGAGTGCCAGGCGGGCGCGAGGGCGAACCCGGCCGCCGCCGCCCTGCGCCTGGCGGCCTCGGCCAGCGCCGGGTCGTTGACCAGCGGCGGCTCGCTCTTGGTGAAGGTCAGCCGCGCCGTGCACCCGTGGGCGGCGGCCACGTGCTCGGCGCACTCCCGTACTGCCAGCCGCAGCTCGTGCTGGTCGGCCGGGTCCAGCGCGCGGACGGTGACCAGCGCGTGCCCCGCGCCGGGGATCACGTTCTCGGCCGTTCCCGCGTGGACGGCCCCGACCGTGAGCGTCGCCCCGTGAACCGGGTCGATCCGCCGCCCCACCAGCCCGTGCAACGCCACCACCAGCTGGGAGAGCGCCAGCACCGGGTCCCTCGTGCGGTGCGGGTAGGCGGCGTGCCCGCCGCGCCCCTCGACGTCGATCCTGATCGCGTCGGCGGCCGCGTTGACCGTGCCGGGATCGGCGCCGATCGTCCCCCACGGCAGATCCGGGTGGACGTGCACGGCCACCACCGACTCCACCGCCTCCGCCTCCAGCTCGCCGTCGCGCAGCAGCGCCACGGCGCCCGAGGGATGCCGCTCCTCGCACGGCTGGAAGATCGCCACCAGCGGCGCGGGCAGCTCCGTCCTGCGCGCCGCCCGCACCAGCGCCACCAGCGCGGCCAGATGGACGTCGTGGCCGCAGGCGTGCATGTGCCCGTTGGCCGAGGCGAACGCCGCCCCGGTCCGCTCGGTCAGCGGCAGCCCGTCCAGCTCGGCCCTGACGCCGATCGCCGGCTCGCCGTCCCGCCCGACCCTGACGAGCATCCCGGTGCCCGCCACGACCCTGTGCGGAAGCGGCAGGTGCTCGGCGATGACGGCGCAGGTCTCCGCCTCGGCGCCCCCCGGTTCGGGTACGGCATGCAGCCGGTGACGCAGGCGGATCGCGTCGGGCAGCTCGTCGTCCAGCAGGCGAAGCAGGGCGCTTAACGTCACGAACGGAGTATGGGCCGGTTCTCCACGCGTTTCCACCAGGTGAGCATCCGCCACACCCATTCGAGCGGGCCGTACCTGAACCTGGACAGCCACCACCAGCTGAACAGTAGCTGCGCGACCAGCGTCGCCCCTGCCACCGCCAGCACCGGCCAGCGCATCGGGGCGGTCAGCGCGATGACCACGGTGCCGGAGACGTAGTTCGTCAGCGCCATCTTCCCCATCGGCTCCAGCCACCGGGGCCGCGCCCACAGCACCAGCAGGGAGTAGGCGGCGGCGCCCGCGAGGCCCGCCGTCACGTAGATCCACCACTGGCCCGTCATCGGATAGATCCAGGTCAGCACCGCCGAGACGGCCGCCGACACCACCAGCCCCGGCAGCAGCCACCGGCGTCCTGGCCGCAGCTCCATCAGAGCCATGCCGATCAGGAAGAGGCCCGGGATGATCAGGATGCCGCCGCCCACCCAGACGCCCCACGCGAGCGCCGCCACCCCGAGCACCAGGATCGGCCAGCCGCCCGACAGGAACGAGACGGGCAGCAGCACGCCGATCCCGAACACCGCGTAGTAGGTCAGCACCTCACCTGGGTACCAGGTGCGCTGGATCAGCCCGAACACCAGCAGCCACAGCAGCCTGCGCAGCAGCACCCACCGGGAGGCGCTCTCCAGCACCAGCGCGAAGCTGATGCCGAACAGCAGCGAGAAGATCGGGTAGAAGCGGCCCTGGAGGAACGTCTCGACCCACCACTCGTTCTTCGGGCCCTCGGTGTGCTGCCAGGTGTTGACCAGCATGATCCCGCACACCGCGAAACCGCGGAGCGCGTCGAGCTCTCTGATGCGCGTCACAGGAACCAGGACCACCACCATACGAGGAAACCGGCCGCGATCACGGTGGCCAGGATGTCAGCCGGGTGATCAGGTCTCGAGACTAATAGTCTGGCCTCGTGAGCGATCCCCTTGTTTCCCGAATGCGACAGTTCGGCACGACGATCTTCGCCGAGATGAGCGCGCTGGCCGTACGGACCGGGTCGATCAACCTGGGGCAGGGGTTCCCCGACACCGACGGCCCGCCCGCGATGCTCGACCGCGCGGTGCAGGCCATCAGGTCGGGCGCCAACCAGTACCCACCGGGACCCGGCGTGCCCGAGCTGCGGCAGGCCGTGGCCGAGCACCGGCTGCGCCACTACGGCCTCACCTACGATCCCGACGGCGAGGTGCTGGTCACCGTCGGGGCCACCGAGGCGATCGCGGCCTCGGTGCTGGCGCTGTGCGAGGCGGGCGACGAGGTGATCGCCTTCGAGCCCTACTACGACTCCTACGCCGCCTCGATCGCGCTGGCGGGGGCCAGCCTGGTCGCGGTCACCCTGCGGCCGGTGGAGGGGCGCTTCACCTTCGACCCCGACGAGCTGCGCGCCGCCGTCACGCCGCGCACCAGGGCGATCCTGGTCAACTCGCCGCACAACCCGACGGGCACCGTGTTCACCGCCGAGGAGCTGGCGTTCATCGCCGGGCTGTGCCAGGAGCGCGACCTGGTGGCGATCACCGACGAGGTGTACGAGCATCTGACCTTCGACGGCGTCGAGCACATCCCCCTGGCCACGCTGCCCGGCATGCGCGAGCGCACGGTGATGATCGCCTCGGCGGGCAAGACGTTCTCGGTGACGGGCTGGAAGACCGGCTGGGTGTGCGCGCCGCCGGAGCTGGTGCGGGCCGTCCAGACGGTCAAGCAGTTCCTGACCTTCACCGCCAACGGGCCCTGGCAGCTCGCCGTGGCGTACGGCCTGCGTGAGGAGCTGGCCTGGGTCGCCGACCTGCGAGCGGGTCTCGAAGGCAAGCGCGACCGGCTGATGAGCGGGCTGGCTGCGGCGGGGTTCGACGTGCTGAAGCCCGCCGGCACCTACTTCGTGCAGACCGACATCAGGCCGCTGGGCTTCACCGACGGCCTGGAGCTGACCAGGCGGCTGCCCGAGCTGGCCGGGGTGGTGGCGATCCCGACCCAGGTCTTCTACGACCACCCCGAGCGGGGCAGCCACTTCGTCAGGTTCGCCTTCTGTAAGAAGGACGAGGTCATCGACGAGGCGGTGACCAGGCTCAAACGCCTCGGGTGATAGTGGTATACCGTTACGCGCATGGAGATCCTCGTGGTCAACCCCAACCGCGTCGACGGCTGCACCCGGCTGATCCACACGGCGGCGCGCGCCGCCGCCGCACCCGGCACGAACGTCACCACGCTCGCGCCGCGGCGCGGGCCCGTCGAGCTGACCGGGCAGTGCGAGGTGCTGTTCAGCGCGGTCGGCGTCCTCGAACTGATCGCGGAGACCCCGGCCGACGCGGTGGTGATGGCGGGGTTCGGCGAGCCGGGCAAGGAGGCGGCGCAGGAGCTCACCGCCGCTCCCGTCCTCGACATCACCGAGTGCGGGCCGCTGCTGGCCCGCACGCTCGGCGCCCGCTACACGATCGTCACCTCCACCGCCGCCGCGGTGCCGATCGTCGAGGACCGGCTGCGCGCGCTGCGGCTCGACGCGGCCTGCGCCGGCGTCCTGGCATCGGGCCAGAGCGTGCCCGACCTGGTCGACCATCGGCAGGCGGCGACGAAGGCGGTCGTCGACACCGTGCGCAGGGCCGGGACCGAGGTCGTCGTGCTGGGCTGCGGCGGCATGGCGGGGCTGGCCGCGTTGGTGGCCGCGGCCACCGGCAAGATCGTCGTGGACGGCGTGAGCGCCGCGATCAAGCTGGCCGAGTCGCTGGGCGCGCTCGGCCTCACCCACGCGCGCGCCACACGCCCGCCCGTCACCGGATGGCCGTTCGACGACTGAAAGCCGCGCCACGGGTCAGGAGATCACCTTCACCGGCAGCTTCCGCTGCCTGATCGCGCCGCGCACCGCCTTGGCCAGCTGCGCGTACTCCGCGGACCGGGCCGAGCTCGCCCGGTAGGCCATGCCGATGGTCCTGCCGGGCGCGGGAGCGGCGAACCTGCGCAGTGCCAGCCGTACCCGCTTGCCCGTCTCCACCGGCACCGCCGACTCCGGCAGCAGCGTCACCCCGAGCCCGCCCGCGACCAGTTGCACGAGCGTCGGCAGGCTGGTGGCGTAGGTGGTCGCGGTGGCGCGCGCGCCCACCTCCCTGCACACGTCGATCGCCTGCTCGCGCAGGCAGTGGCCCTGGTTGAGCAGCACGATGTCGAGCCCCTTCAGTGCCGACCTGCGCAGTGGCGCCTCCTCGCCCGCCAGCGGATGCCCCTCTGGTACGGCCAGCAGGAAGTCCTCGTCGTAGAGCGGCTCCTCCACCAGCCCGCTCGTCTCGGTCGGCAGCGCCAGCAGTACCAGGTCGAGCCTGCCCTCCCGCACCTCCTCGAGGATCGTCTCGGTCTTGGCCTCGTGGACGGTCAGCTTCAGGTGCGGGAAGCGCCTGGCGAACATCGGCAGCAGCGCCGGCAGCACGTACGGCGCGACCGTCGGGATCACGCCCAGGTGCGCCGGCCCGCTGAACGGCTCGCGGTTGCGCGCCACCTCGCCCACCAGGTCGTCGACCGCGGCCAGCACCCGCGTGGCGTGCGCCGCCACCCGCTCGCCCGCCGGGGTCAGCAGCACCTTGCGGGTGGTCCGTTCGAGCAGCTGTGTGTCGAGGATCTCCTCCAGCGCGGACACCGAGCCCGACAGCGCGGGCTGGCTCATCTTGAGCGCGGTGGCGGCCTCCCGGAAGTGCAGATGCTCGGCTACAGCGAGGAATGCCCGCAGCTGAGCGATGGTGGGAGTGGGCTCACTGATAGGAATCACCTCTCAGATTGGTCCGACTGCTCGATTTCTCGTATCAATGCTAGGTGCGGCAACCTGGAGGCACTGACAACGACGTCTTACAAGGAGACATTCACGTGCTCACCGTTGGTGACAAGTTCCCCGAGTACGAGCTCACCGCCTGCGTCGACCTCGACCCCGAGAAGGCGTTCACGGAGATCAACCACAAGACCTACGAGGGCAAGTGGCGCGTGGTGTTCTTCTGGCCGAAGGACTTCACCTTCGTGTGTCCCACCGAGATCGCCGAGTTCGGCCGCCTCAACGAGGACTTCGCCGACCGTGACGCGCAGGTGCTCGGCGTCTCCGTCGACTCGGAGTTCGTCCACCACGCCTGGCGCAAGGACCACGAGGACCTGCGCGACCTGCCGTTCCCGATGCTGAGCGACATCAAGCGCGAGCTGTCGTCCGAGCTCGGCGTCCTCGGCGAGGACGGCGTCGCCCAGCGCGCTACCTTCATCGTCGACCCGAACAACGAGATCCAGTTCGCGATGGTGACCGCCGGTTCGGTCGGCCGCAACGTCAAGGAGGTCCTGCGGGTCCTCGACGCCCTGCAGTCCGACGAGCTGTGCCCCTGCAACTGGAACAAGGGCGAGAAGGGCCTCGACGCGAAGGCGCTGCTGGGCGCATGAGCGAGCGAAGCGAGCGCAGGGAACACTGCATCCTGATGCTCGTGCGACCGACGAAGGAGGGCGCATGAGCATCGACACTTTGAAGGCCGCGCTGCCCGACTACGCCAAGGACACCAAGCTCAACCTGGGCTCGGTCACGACGACCTCGTCGCTGACCGACCAGCAGCTGTGGGGCACGGTCCTGGCGTGCGCGCTGGCCACCAGGTCGGCCCGGGTCATCGCCGAGGTGTCGCAGGAGGCCACCGGCAACCTGTCGGCCGAGGCCGTCAAGGCGGCCAAGTCCGCCGCCTCGATCATGGCGATGAACAACGTCTACTACCGCGCCACCCACCTGATCGGCGACGAGCAGTACAGCACGATGCCGGCCAGGCTGCGCATGACCGTCATCGGCAACCCGGGCGTCGACAAGGTCGACTTCGAGCTGTGGTGCCTGGCGGTCTCCGCGATCAACGGCTGCGGGCGCTGCCTGGAGTCGCACGAGCAGGTGCTGCGCGGCGCGGGCATGCCGCGCGAGCAGATCCAGGAGGCGCTGCGGATCGCCGCCGTCGTCAACGCGACGGCGGCGACGCTGGAGGCCGAGGCCGCCCTCGCGACGGTCTGACCCGCCTTCCCCGAAAGGGCGCCCCTCAGGCGAGGGGCGCCCTTTCGGCGTCGCACCCTACGACCGCCGGTCGGCTCGCCGGAAGCCCCTCGACCGGTGCGGCCGTCCCTCGGCCTTTCTGGGAACGTCTCGGCCGACGAGGGCCGTCCCCCGACCCGCCGGGAACCGCCTGACCGGTGCGGGCCGATCCGTCAGGACTCCAGGAACTCCTCGACCGCGGCCGTGAACTCCTCGGGCGCCGCGGAGTGGATCAGGTGCCCCGCGTCGATGGTGACGAGCTTCGCGCCGGGGATCAGGCCGGCCAGCGGCGTGGCGTCGATATGGCTGGACGGCCCGCCCGCCAGCACCAGCGTGGGCGCGGTGACGCGCTTGAGCCCTTCCGCCCACGCCGGGTCGGGGGAGACGATCTGCCGCTCGGTCTCGACCATCATGGGCGAGTCGTCCTCCAGCGGCGGCCGGTCGACCGGCAGCGGCGCCGGCGGATCCTCCAGCACCAGGACCGAGACCAGGTCGGGGTAGTTCATCGCCAGGTGGTAGGCGACCACGCCGCCGAGCGAGTGACCGATCAGCACCGCCTGCTCGACGCCGAGCGCCCTGAGCAGCGCCACGATGTCCTCGGCCATGTCGGGCAGCTCGTAGGTGGCCGGGTGCTCGCTCGCGCCGTGGCCGCGCAGGTCGGGCGCGATCACGTGGTAGCGCTCGGCGAAGCGGCGGGTGTAGAGGTTCCAGTGGTTGTGGTCGGCGGTACGGCCGTGCAGCAGGACCATCGTGGGGGAGGCGGGGTCACCCTCCTCGCGGTAGACGAGGTCGATGCCGTTGACGTGTGCGGTGCGAATCACGCCCGTGAGGCTACCCTCGCCCGCGAATGCCCGTCGTGCGGGGACCTCGCGAGGGTGCGGGTCGTGCGGGGCCCTCCCGAGCCGGCCGTCACGCCGCTCGAGGTGACGGGCCGCGAGGCGTGAACGCGCTGCGGCGGCACCGCTGGCCGCTGGCCCTTACCGTCGACAAGGCGGGTGCGAGAGAACCGCGTCAGCAGGCAGATCGCGGACAATCCCGCCAAGGCGAGCACTGCTTGGATCAGTACTACCCAGGCGATCATGAGAGCTCCCAACCGGCGTGACGAATATCTCTTAAGACTGTTTACAGTACAGAGCCCAAACTCGGAAGCGGGCAAAGCCCTAGTAAAGCCCCAAACCGGGGCATTTGCCTAGGGGTGTGCCCGACCCAAAAGCCACGCTCCACGCCATGCCGAGCGGCCCATCATGGGCAAAGGTTGCCAATGAACGGCCTCCACGGCCTGGGTAGCGTCGCGACCGTGGGTGAAAGGGTACTCATCGCGCTCGGCGGCAACGCCATGACGGCCCCCGACGGCAGCGCCTCGCCACGCGACCAGCAGGCCGCGGTCGAGGCGGCGATGCGGCAGGTCAGGGCGCTCATCGAGGCGGGCCGCGAGGTCGTGCTGACCCATGGCAACGGCCCGCAGGTCGGCAACCTGCTGCTGAAGAACCAGCTGGCCGCCTCGGTCGTGCCGCCGGTGCCGCTCGACTGGTGCGGCGCGCAGACGCAGGCCACCATCGGCACGCTCGTCATGAACGCGCTGGGCGGCAGGACCGCCACCGTCGTCAGCCGCACCCTGGTCGACGCGCGCGACCCCGCCTTCGAGGACCCGGTCAAGCCGATCGGGCGCTACTTCACCGAGGCGGAGGCGCACAGGTTCGAAAAGCTCGGGCAGAGCTGGCGGCGCTTCGAGCGCGGCTGGCGGCGCGTGGTCGCCTCACCCGAGCCGCTGGAGATCCTCGACGCGGACGCCGCGACCGCGCTGATCGCCGCGGGGTTCACCGTCGTGGCCGCGGGCGGCGGGGGAGTGCCCGTCGTACGGCAGGCAGACGGCTCGCTGACCGGCGTGGAGGCGGTCGTCGACAAGGACCTGGCGGCGGCGCTGCTCGCGCGTGCCGTACACGCGGAGGTTCTGATCATCGCGACCGACGTGCCGAACGCCGTCGTCGGGTACGGCGGGCCCGACCCGAGGCCGATCGGCCGGATCTCCGCCGACGAGCTGCGTGTCCTGCACGCCGCCGGGCACTTCGCCGGGGGGAGCATGGGACCGAAGGTGGAAGCGGCCCTGCGCTTCGTCGCAGGCGGGGGCAGGCAGGCCGTGATCACCTCGCTGGAGCACATCGCGAACGCCGATGTCGGTACGAGAGTGGAGAGATAGATGCCGGAACCGATCGAAGTGCGCAAGGTCGCCATCGAGAGCGTGACCGACGCCTCAGGGCTGGAGAAGCTCATCGACGACGGGGTCATCGAGGCGCACAGGGTGCTCGCGGTGATCGGCAAGACCGAGGGCAACGGCGGCGTCAACGACTACACCCGCATCCTGGCCGACACGGCCTTCCGCGGGGTGCTGGCCAGGAAGGGACATCCCGCGCCCGAGAGCGTGCCCCTGGTGTGGTCGGGCGGCACCGACGGCGTGCTCAGCCCGCACGCCACGATCTTCGCCACCACCGCGAACGCCCCCGCCACCGACGAGCCGAGGGTGTCGGTCGGCGTGGCGATGAGCGACGTCATCCTGCCCGAGGACATCGGCAGGCCCGCCATGGTCGAGAAGGTCGCTGCAGGAGTGCGGGAGGCGATGAAGGTCGCCGGGATCGACGACCCGCGTGACGTCCACTACGTCCAGACCAAGACCCCGCTGCTCACGCTGGCCACCATCACCGACGCCAAGAACCGCGGCAAGGACACCGCCATCGAGGAGACGGGCCCCTCCATGGACCTGTCGAACTCCACCACCGCGCTCGGCATCGCCGTCGCGCTCGGCGAGATCGAGATGCCGTCCGCCGACCAGATCCACCGCGACCTGTCCCTCTACAGCAGCGTCGCCTCCTGCTCCAGCGGCGTCGAGCTGGACAGGGCGCAGATCGTCGTCGTCGGCAACGTGCGCGGCATCGGCGGGCGCTACCGCATCGGACACAGCGTCATGAAGGACGCCCTCGACGCCGACGGCATCTGGGAGGCCATCCGCGACTCCGGCATCGCGCTGCCGGAGCGTCCGCACCCCTCCGACCTGGGCGAGCGTCTCGTCAACGTCTTCATGAAGTGCGAGGCCGACCCCTCGGGACGGGTGCGCGGACGGCGCAACATCATGCTCGACGACTCCGACGTGCACTGGCACCGGCAGATCAAGGCCACGGTCGGCGGCGTCGCCGCCTCGGTCACCGGCGATCCCGCCGTGTTCGTGTCCGTCGCCGCGGTCCACCAGGGCCCGTCGGGCGGCGGCCCGGTCGCCGCGATCGCCGACCTGTCCTGATCCCGTACGGCCCAGCGGCCCGGCTCCCGGAAACCCCGGCGGCCGGGCCGTTCGTCAGCGGCCTTCGAGGTGGTCGATGTTGGCCACGTCGGCCGGATCGACGCTGGGCGCGCCCGCGAACCACGCGTCGAGGATCTCGGCCAGCAACGGCTCGGAGACCACGCGCAGGCTCAGGGCGAGCACGTTCGCGTCGTTCCACCTGCGCGCGCCGTCGGCGGTGTAGGCGTCGGCGCACAGCGCCGCCCTGACACCGGGCACCTTGTTGGCCGCGATCGAGGCCCCGGTGCCCGTCCAGCAGCACACGACGGCCTGCTCGGCTCTGCCCTCCGCCACATCGCGTGACGCCGCCTCGCTGGCCCAGGCCCAGTCGTCGCGCTCGGTCTCGTCGAGCGCGCCGTGCGCGATCACCTCGTGTCCGCGTTCGCGCAACCGCGCCACGAGCGTCGCGGCCACCCCGTCGAGGCTGTCGGCCGCCACCGCGATCCGCATGACTCAATCCACTTCAGTCCACTTCGGCGCTGCCGTTCACCCTGAGCTTACGGCGGGCGCGCTCGTAGAAGGTCGTCGTGCCGAGCCGTACCACCCGGGCCGCGCCCGACACGGCGGACACGGTCACGTGGTCGCCGGGGGACAGGTGGCCCATCACCCTGCCGTCGACCTCCACGGCCAGCGTGCCGCTCGCGGGCAGCAGCTCCAGCGTGACCTTCTCGTTGGCCGACAGCATCACCGCCCTGTTGAACGCCGAGTGCGCCGCCGCGGGGATCACGAGCAGTCCCTCGACCAGGGGTGAGACGATCGGTCCGCCGGCCGAGAAGCTGTAGGCGGTCGAGCCCGTCGAGGTGGCCATGATGACCGCGTCGGCCGCGTAGCGCACGAACGGGTGCCCCTCGACGGCCACGCCCACCGCGGCGATCCCGTCGCCGGGGATCCGCACCAGCGCGATGTCGTTGAAGGCGGTGACCTCGTGCCCGTCCTTCAACGTCGTCCGCACCGCCATGCGCGGCTCCACGGTGTAACGGTGCTCGTCGATGGCCGACAGGGTCTCGGGCAGCTCGTTCACGTCGATCTCGGCGAGGAAGCCGAGCTTGCCGAGGTTGACGCCGAGGATCGGCGTCTGAAGCCCCGCGATCAGCCGCATCGTGCGCAGCATCGTGCCGTCGCCGCCCAGGCTGACCAGCAGGTCGGCGCGCTTGCACAGCTCGTCGGGCTCGACCGCGATCGCGCTGCAGTGGATGCGGTCCACCTCCTCGGGCAGGCCGAGCACCGTCACACCTCTGGCGGTGGCCCACGACAGGATCGTCTGGATCGCCGTCTCGGAGTCGCGTCGCGGGTGCAGAACCAGACCAACCGTCCCGATCATGCCCATGCGCCTCACTGTACGCGGCTCAGCTCAGGGGGTTGGGAACTGCTTCGGATTGAGTGTTCATAAGTATCAATTTGCTAACCATGAGCGATGTATGATCACGCCTTGTGAACCTGACGGAATGGGCGCGAGCACAGGGGATCGCCCTTCGTACCGCCTACCGTTGGTTCCGTGAGGGCACGTTGCCGGTCCCTGCGGAACGCGTGGGGCCGCGCACGATCCTGGTCAACCTCGACGCGAACACCTCACCGTCTGTGACCGGTGGCCTGGGCTTGTACGCCCGCGTCTCGTCACCCGACCAGAAGGCCGACTTGGAACGTCGGCTCGTCCGGTTGTCTCAGTGGGCAGCAAAGGCCGGGCATCGGGTGGTGCGGCTCGAATCCGAGATCGCCTCCGGGATGAACGGCTCCCGCGCGAAGGCCCGTCGCCTGTTGGCCGATCCGCAGGTGGCCACGGTCGTGGTCGAGCACCGGGAGCCGCTTGGCCGGATGAACACCGAACTCGCGGACAACCGCGTCCGCAAGGCCCTGGAAGCCGCGGCGGCCGATGACTGAGCCGAACAAAAAGCAGTTGCGCGCCATCGACGCGCCGTTCGTCGCCCTCGGGCCGTCCGGGGTGGCGATACGCGACCGGCTCAAGCACCTCACGCCGCAGGATGAGAAGGTCCTCCGGCTGGTAGGTGATCACCTGGGCTGCCTGGCGTCCCGTGATCTCAAGCAGCGTTGTGCGGATGGTCTGGAGCACTGCGCGGACACGTGGGCGGCCCGTAAGCGGGACCTGACCGCCGAGTCCTCCTCCCGGTGGGCCGGTTCGATCACCAAGGCGAGCCACGATCAGTGGGCGCTGTCGCGCCGCTGCCAGGCCGCGCACATCGATAGCCTCGAAGCTGGTGTCCGTACGCTGAGGCACCGGCTCTGCCAGCCCATCGGAGCGAAGGCAACCAAGCGGGCGCCGGGCGGATACCGCTCCGAGCACGAGTGGTTCATGAAGTCGCGCCGTCTGGCAGCGCTTGAGTGCCGGCTGGAGCGGGAGCGGGCTGAGCGTGAGGCCGGTATTGTGCACGTGGTGCGCGGCGGTCGCCGTCTGCTGGGCACCCGGCACAACCTCGCCAAAGCCCAGCTCGATGAGCAGGAGTGGCGGCAGCGGTGGGAGGCGGAGCGCTGGTTCCTCCAGGCGGACGGCGAGAGCGGGAAGCGGTACGGCAACGAAACCCTCCGCGTTACCCCCGAAGGCGAAGTGTCGATCAAGCTGCCCGCCCCGCTCGCTCACCTGGCCAACGCCCGCAACGGACGCTACGTCCTGTCCGCCCGTGTCGCCTTCGCGCACCGGGCCGAGGAGTGGGCCGACCGGATCAGCGCGAACCGTGCTGTGGCCTACCGCATCCACTACGACGTTCCCCGTGGTCGCTGGTACCTCAACGCGTCCTGGCAACGCCCGGTCGTCAAGACGGTCCCGCTGGAGGCGGCCCGCGCCAAGGGCATGGTCGGTGTCGATACGAACGCCGACCACTTCGCGGCCTACCGGCTCGACGCCTGCGGCAACCCGGTCGGCGACCCGCACCGCTTCTTCTACGACCTGTCCGGCACCGCTCCCCATCGGGACGCGCAGATCCGGCATGCCATCACCCGGCTCCTGCACTGGGCCGAAGGTGCCGGTGTGGCTGCGATCGGTATCGAGGACCTGGACTTCACCGCCGAGAAGACCCGCGAGAAGCACGGCCGTAACAAGCGGTTCCGGCAGCTCATCTCCGGCATGCCCACCGGCAGGCTCAAGGCGCGGCTGGTGTCGATGGCGGCTGAGATGGATGTGTCCATCGTGGCCGTTGATCCGGCGTATACGTCGACGTGGGGTGCGCAGCATTGGCAGAAGCCGATGAGCGCGCCCCGCCGGAAGACCACCCGGCACGATGCCGCGAGCATCGCGATCGGACGACGCGCCCTCGGGCACCCGATCCGGCGACGGACGACACCGCCCCAGCATCACCAGAGCGATGGTGCTGGGTATCGGACCGTCCAGGCCGATCGTGGTACCCGGGGGCGTGAGGAAACCCGCCGCCCCGTCACGGACCGTGCACACGATGCACGTGCCCGGACGGGGAACATCCAAGGAACGCGGGCGACCAGCGCATCCAAAACCGTTCGGGATGCGTGCAGTGCCGGGCAGCGGGTCCAAGACCCACTCCTGATCACTGACGAGGAACGGTCTCCACCCAGGATCCGCCGGTAGTCTCGTGGGTTGTGCCGAGCATTCCCCAGCCCCTGGTCCCAGGTGACGACGGCAGCGCCGACGCCGCCGTCGCCGCCGCGCTGGCCGCTTTCTCCTCGGGGACGGCCGACGCCACCGCCGTCCTGTCGGCGTTGAGCGGCTCCAGGCTGCTGGTGCCCGTGGTGGCGCTGCTGACCGAGTCCGAGGTGGGCGAGCACGGGCTCAGGCAGGAGAAGGAGAGCGAGATGGCGCTCCCCAAGCTCGTCGGCAAGGACGGCAGGGAAGCGGTGATCGCCTTCACCGGCGTCGAGGCGCTCACCAGGTGGCGGCCCGACGCGCGGCCGATCCAGGCGACGACGCTGCAGGTCTGCCAGGCGGCCGTGCACGAGAACGCGGCAGCGGTGGTGGTCGACGTGGCGGGGCCGGTGCCGTTCGTCATCGAGGGCGGCGTGCTGGAGGCGATGGCCGCCGTCGAGTCGGGCACCCTCGACCGCGTGGGCCCCTCGGTGACCGTGGCCCGCTTCGCCGAGGAGCCCGCTCCCCGGCGCCGCCGGTTCCCGTGGTCACGCCGCCCCTGATCGGGTTCGCTTCTCCGAAGTGGTCACGCCGCTCCTGATCGGGTTCGCTTCTCCGAAGAAGGCGGCCCACCATCCCGATGTGACGGCGAGAACTCCTGAGCTGGAGTGGCGTGCTGGACGGGCGCCCGCGCGGTGACCACGGTGGCCGTTGCGTGCGGGAGCCGTACCGGAAACTCCTGACAGCGGCCGCCGCGGCCCGCGAGGATGGGCGGATGGTGGTCTGGGCCGCGCTGGCGGGGTTCGTCGCGGGCGTCCTCGCCCGCGCGCTCGCCGCGGGCTTCGCGGCCGACCCCGCCGACACCCGCGCCGAGGCACGGCGCGCGCTCACAGGCCTCCTCCAACAGACGGCCCGCGGCCTCCAAGCACGCGGTGCTCCGGCGGTCGAGGTGGCGACGGCGGCGGCGTTCGCGCTGCTCGCCTGGCGCATGGACGCGGCCTACCTGCCCGCGCTCCTCTACGCCGCCACGGCGGGCGCCGCGCTCTGCGTGATCGACTGGCGCACCCGGCGGCTGCCCGACGCGATCACCCTGCCCTCCTACCCGGTCCTCGCCCTCCTCCTGCTGCCCACCGGCCGGCTGCCCGAGGCGCTGCTCGGCGGCCTGGCCCTGTTCGTCCTGTACGGCGTGCTGTGGTTCGCCAGACCTGCCGCCATGGGCCTCGGGGACGTCAAACTGGCCGGGCTCATCGGCATGGCCGCCTGCGCGGTGAGCTGGAACGCGTGGATCGCCGCGGCGCTCGCGGGCCAGGTGCTCGGCGCGCTCTACGCCATCACCCTCCTTGTCACGAAAAAAGCGGAAAAGTCGACAGAGTTCCCCTTCGGCCCCTTCATGCTCGTCGGAGCGCTCTGTCTCGCCTGGTGAGCCATGGCGATCCCACCGCTCCGCACATGGAAGACTTGTCAGCATGTTGCGCTGGTTGACCGCCGGAGAGTCCCACGGCCCCGAACTCGTCGCCATCCTCGAAGGCCTGCCCGCGGGTGTGGAGGTGACCACGGCCGCCATCGACGAGGCGCTGCGTCGTCGCCGCCTCGGTTATGGCCGCGGCGCGCGCATGAAGTTCGAGGAGGACAAGGTCTCCATCGTCGGCGGCCTGCGTCACGGGCGCACCCTCGGCAGCCCCGTCGCCATCCGCGTCGGCAACACCGAGTGGCCCAAGTGGGAGAAGGTCATGGCGGCCGACCCCGTCGACCCCGCCGAGCTGGAGGGCATGGCCCGCAACGCGCCGCGCTCGCGCCCCAGGCCCGGCCACGCCGACCTGGCCGGCATGCAGAAGTACGGCTTCGACGACGCCCGCCCCGTGCTCGACAGGGCCAGCGCCCGTGAGACCGCCGCCAGAGTCGCGCTCGGCGAGGTCGCCAAGCGCTTCCTCAAGCAGGCGCTCGGCGTCGAGATCTTCAGCCACGTCGTGTCGATCGGCGCCGCGCGGTCGCCCGGCACCGTCTTCCCCGTCCCCGCCGACCTGGCCGCCATCGATGCCGACCCCGTGCGCTGCATCGACCCCGAGGGCAGCGCCGCCATGGTCGCCGAGATCGACAAGGCCCACAAGGAGGGCGACACGCTCGGCGGCGTCGTCGAGGTCCTCGCCTACGGCCTGCCGCCCGGCCTCGGCAGCTACACCCACTGGGACCGCCGCCTCGACGCCCGCCTGGCCGCCGCCCTCATGGGCATCCAGGCGATCAAGGGCGTGGGCGTCGGCGACGGCTTCGAGACCGCCAGGCGTCCCGGCTCCCGCGCCCACGACGAGATCGAGTACACCACCGACGACGGCGTCAAGCGCATCACCAACCGCGCCGGCGGCGTCGAGGGCGGCATGACCAACGGCGAGGTCCTGCGCGTCAGCGCCGCGATGAAGCCGATCTCCACCGTCCCGAGGGCGCTGGCCACGATCGACGTCAAGACCGGCGAGGCGGCCAAGGCCCACCACGAGCGCTCCGACGTCTGCGCGGTGCCCGCCGCCGGCATCGTGGCCGAGGCCATGGTGGCGCTGGTGCTGGCCGACGCGGCCCTCGAGAAGTTCGGCGGCGACTCCGTCGAGGAAGTCGCCCGCAACCTGTCCGGCTACCTCTCATCCATGGTGATCAAATGACCAAGGTCGTGCTGATCGGCCCTCCAGGGTCGGGCAAGACGACACTCGGCCGCCTGCTCGCGCAGCGGCTCGGCGTCGCCTTCCGTGACACCGACACCGACGTCGAGTCGGTCGCGGGCAAGCCCGTGAGCGACATCTTCATCGAGGACGGCGAGGCGCGCTTCCGCGAGCTCGAGCACGAGGCCGTCCGCCTCGCCCTCGCCGAGCACGACGGAGTCCTGTCGCTCGGCGGCGGCGCCATCCTGCACGAGGGCACTCAGGCGCTGCTCGACGGGCACCACGTCGTCTACCTCGAAGTCGGGCTCGCCGACGCCGTCCAGCGCGTCGGCCTCGGCTCGGCCCGCCCGCTGCTGGTCCTCAACCCGCGCAGCCAGCTGAAGAAGCTCATGGACGAGCGCCGCCCCGTCTACGAGCGGCTCGCCGTGCTGACTGTGGTGACCGACAAGCGCGACCCCGAGGACCTCGTCGAGGAGATCGTGAAGGGGCTGCCGGCATGAGCGCCACCCGCATCACCGTTCGCGGCGACCACCCCTACGACGTCGTCATCGGCACCGGCGTGCTGGGCGAGCTGCCCGGCCTGATCGGCGAGGGCGTCCGCACCGTCGCCGTCGTCCACCCCGCCACGCTGCCCGAGATCTCCCGCCCCGTGTGCGGGGCGCTGGAAGAGGCCGGCTACGACGTGGTCTCGCTGCCCGTCCCCGACGGCGAGGCGGCCAAGTCCGTCGAGGTTGCCGCCCAGCTCTGGTCGGCTTTCGGCCGGTACGGCATCAGCCGCTCCGACGCCGTCGTCGGCGTGGGCGGCGGCGCCACCACCGACCTGGCGGGGTTCGTCGCCGCCACCTGGCTGCGCGGCGTCAAGGTCGTCATGGTCCCCACCACGCTGCTGGCGATGGTCGACGCGGCGGTCGGCGGCAAGAACGGCATCGACACCCCCGAGGGCAAGAACCTCGTCGGCACCTTCCTACCGCCCGCCGGCGTCCTCTGCGACCTGGCGACACTGCCGTCCATGCCGCGCGAAGACTACGTCGCGGGCCTGGCGGAGATCATCAAGGGTGGCTTCATCGCCGACCCGACCATCCTCATGCTGGTCGAGGACGACCCCGACGGGGCCACCAGGCCCGAGGGCGAGCACACCCGCCAGCTGATCGAACGCAAGATCCAGGTCAAGGCCGACGTCGTCGGCTCCGACCTGCGCGAGGCGGGCCTGCGCGAGATCCTCAACTACGGCCACACCCTCGCCCACGCCATCGAACGCGCCGAGCACTACCAGATCCGCCACGGCGAGGCCGTCGCCATCGGCATGGTCTACGCCGCCGAGCTGTCGCGCCTGGCGGGCCGCGCCGACCTGGTGGAGCGCACCCGCTCCATCCTCACCTCGGTGGGCCTGCCCACCGCCTACCGCAAGGACGCCTGGCCCGAGCTGCGCGACCACATGCGGCTCGACAAGAAGAACCGCGGCGCCAAGCAGCGCTTCGTCGTCCTCGACGGTCTGGCCAAGCCCGGCAGGCTCGAGGACCCGGCCGAGGAGTTGCTGGAGGCCGCCTACCGCGAGGTGGCGCGATGATCTACGTGCTCAACGGCCCCAACCTGTCGCGCCTCGGCACCCGCGAGCCTGACGTCTACGGCGCGGAGACCTTCGAGGACCTGCGCGCGCTGTGTGTCGCGACCGGGCGCGAGCTCGGCCTCCACGTCGAGGTGCGCCAGACCGACGACGAGGCCGAGCTGGTCGGCTGGATCCACGAGGCGGCCGACGGCAAGATCCCCGTCGTGCTCAACCCGGCCGCCTTCACCCACTACTCCTACGCCCTGCGCGACGCCCTCGCCCAGCGCACCGCGCCGCTGATCGAGGTGCACATCTCCAACCCGGCCGCGCGCGAGGAGTTCAGGCACACCTCCGTCGTGGCCGCCGTCGCCACCGGCACCATCGCCGGGTTCGGCCTCCAGTCCTACGTGCTGGCCCTGCGCGCGATGGCGGACCTGGTGCGATGACTCGCTACCGCTCCTTCGTCGCGCTCGGCGACAGCTTCACCGAAGGGCTCAACGACCCGGGCGCCGACGGCTGCTTCCGCGGCTGGGCCGACCGGGTCGCCGAACGGCTGGCCGAGCTGGAGCCCGACTTCCATTACGCCAACCTCGCCGTGCGCGGCAAGCTCATCGACCAGATCGTCGCCGAGCAGGTTCCCCTGGCCGTGGCGATGAAGCCCGACCTGATCAGCTTCTGCGCGGGCGGCAACGACCTGCTCAGACCGGGCAGCGACCCCGACCGCATGGCCAAGAAGCTCGCCGGCGCCGTCGCCGAGCTGCGCGCCACCGGCGCCGAGGTGCTGCTGTTCACCGGCGTCGACCCGCGCGACACGCCGCTGATGCGGCGCATGCGCGGCAAGTTCGCCACCTTCTACCTGCACCTGCGCTCCATCGCCGACCTGTACGGCTGCCGCGTCGTCGACCTGTGGTCGATGCAGGCGATCCGCGACTGGCGGGCGTGGAGCGACGACCGGCTCCACATGAACGAGGACGGACACCGGCTGGTGGCCGCGAGAGTGCTCGACGTGCTCGACGTGCCGTGCGACGACTCCTGGCGCAAGGACTGGCCCGCCCGCACGGTCGACCCCAGGATCAAGCGCCGCGAGGACGCCCGCTGGGTGCGGGAGTTCCTGGTCCCGTGGGTGAACCGCCGCCTGCGCGGCACCTCCTCCGGCGACGGCCTCGACCCCAAGCGCCCCGACCTCCAACGCTGGAACCTCCCCTAGCCCTAGCCCACCGGCCCCCACCGACCCGGCATCGCCCGGCCGCGGTCCACGCCCGGCCCGCCCCCCGGTCCACGCCCGACCTGCCAGGCCCGACCCGCCAGGCCCGCCCCCGGTCCACGCCCACCGGCCCGTGCCCGCCTGATGCCGCGTCCACTCGCCCGCCGCCGCTCCCGCATGATGTCCGCTTGGCGCCGGTGCCGTGCTCCGCCCGCCGTACCGCCCGCCATGGGCCGTCCTACGCCAGATCACAGGACTCCGCCTAGATAAGAGTCGTTCCGCTAGATCCCGTCTAGCGATGATCTAGCGCCTCCTTCATGAGAGGAGGTGCCGGGATGAAAGAGGCTACGGCCCCGCTGCGGATGGCGGTGATCATCGGCAGCACACGCGAGGGCCGGGTCGGCGACAGCATCGGCCGTTGGTTCGCCGCGCACGCCGCGCGCCGTGACGACCTCGACGTCTCGGTCCTCGACCTGGCCGGCTACACCTTCCCCTCAACCTTCCCAGCAGTGCCCACCCCCGCCATGCGGGCGTTCTCAGCCGCGGTGGCTACGGCGGAGGCCTTCGTCGTCGTCACACCCGAGTACAACCGCAGCTTCCCCGCCTCCCTCAAACAGGCGATCGACTTCGCCTACGACGAGTGGCAGGCCAAACCGGTCGGGTTCGTCTCCTACGGGGCCGGATCCAGCGGCCTGTACGCCATGGAGCAGCTACGAACGGTGTTCATCGGCCTGCATGCCGTGACAGTGCGTGATGGAGTCGGGGTCGATCTGCTCGACGGCGGCGTGGACGACCGCTGCATGCCGTACGACACGGACGAACGCGAGCAGGCCATCACCACCATGCTCGACCAGCTCCTGTGGTGGGGCCTCGCGCTGCGGACCGCGCGCGCCGCCCGCCCCTTCGCCTCGTGAACCACCCCACGCACAGCACCCCAAGACCAACCTCGTGAAGAAAGCGACGCCATCATGACAGAGCTAGCCATCGAAACATCCGGCCTGGTCAAGACGTTCGGCGACAACCGCGCCGTCGACGGCCTCGACCTGGCCGTCCCCGCCGGCATCGTGTACGGCGTGCTCGGCCCCAACGGAGCCGGCAAGACCACCGCCGTCCGCATGCTCGCCACGCTCCTGCGTCCCGACGGCGGCCAGGCCAAGGTCTTCGGCCACGACGTCAGGCGCGAGGCCGACGCCGTACGCACCAGAGTGAGCTTGACCGGGCAGTACGCCTCCGTTGACGAGGACCTCACGGGCATGGAGAACCTCGTCCTGCTCGCCCGGCTGCTCGGCCACCGCAAGCCGGCCGCGAGGGACAGGGCGGGCGAGCTGCTGGAGGCGTTCGGTCTCACCGAGGCCGCCGACCGCCTGGTCAAGAACTACTCGGGCGGCATGCGCCGCAGGCTCGACATCTCGGCCAGCATTCTCAACACCCCTGACCTGCTCTTCCTCGACGAGCCCACGACCGGGCTCGACCCGCGCAGCCGTAACCAGGTGTGGGACATCATCCGCATCGTCGTCGCCCACGGCACCACCGTGCTCCTGACCACCCAGTACCTCGAGGAGGCCGACCGGCTCGCCAGCCGCATCGCGGTCATCGACCACGGCAAGGTCATCGCCGAGGGCACGCCCGGCCAGCTGAAGTCCTCCATCGGAGCGGGCGCGGTCCACGTGCGGCTGCGCGACGCCGCCCAGCGCCCCGAGGCCGAACGGGTCCTGTCTTCGGCGCTCGCCACCCAGGTCTACCTCGAAGCCGACCCCGTCGCGCTGACCGCGCGCGTCGCCGGCAACGACGACGGCGAGCGCGTCGCCGCCGAGCGGGCCTCGCTGGCCCTGGCGGAGCTCGCCCGCGCCGGGATCGTCGTCGACGACTTCTCCCTCGGCCAGCCCAGCCTGGACGAGGTCTTCCTCGCCCTCACCGACCGTCCCGCCACCGAGAAGGAGATCGCAGCATGAGCACCGACACCTCCACCGCCTACGTTCCCGTGGCCGAGACGCTCGGCACCGTGCTCGCTCCCGCCGCCCGCCCGCCGCGCCCGAGCGCGTTGTCGGCGTCGATGACGTTCGGCTGGCGGGCGATGCTGAAGATCAAGCACGTTCCCGAGCAGCTCTTCGACGTCACCGCGTTCCCGATCATGATGACGCTGATGTTCACCTTCCTGTTCGGCGGCGCCCTCGCGGGCTCGCCAGGGCAGTACCTGCAGTTCGTGTTGCCCGGCATCATGGTGCAGAGCGTCGTGATGATCACGATGTACACCGGCATCGAGGTCAACAAGGACATCGAACGGGGCGTGTTCGACCGCTTCAGATCGCTGCCCATGTGGCGGCCCGCGCCCATGGTCGGCTACCTGCTGGGCGACGTGCTCCGCTATGTGATGGCCTCGACCGTCATCTTCGTCGTCGGCCTGATCCTCGGCTTCCGCCCCGGCGGCGGCATCGCGGGCGCCGCGGCGGGAATCGCGGTGCTGGTCGGCTTCTCGTTCGCGTTCTCGTGGCTCTGGACGATGCTCGGACTGCTCCTGCGCAGCGAGAAGTCGGTGATGGGGTGGAGCATGATGGTGCTGTTCCCGCTCACGTTCCTCAGCAACGTCTTCGTCAACCCCGACACGATGCCGGGCTGGCTGCAGGTGTTCGTCGTGCACATCAACCCGATCAGCCACCTGGTCGCCGCGGTTCGCTCCCTGATGGGCGGCACGGCCGACTTCGGCGAGCTGGGCTGGGTGGCCGTGGCGAGCCTCCTGCTCATCGCGGTGTTCGGCTCCCTGACCATGCGCCTGTACAACCGTAAGTAGGCTCGACTTCCCCTCGCGCGGGTCCGGCACCCACAGGGGGCACCGGACAGAATGGGCACCCTTAGGGTGCCCATTTTGCGTCGATCGTCTTGTCTGTGAGGGTGACAACGCAGGTCGCCGTGTGGGTCGACCTGGAGCCGGAATCCGTCGAACAGCTTTCTCAAGAGGTCTTTTGGGAACGCGATCGAGGTCCACACTGCCGGTGGGGAGCGCGTCGAGGAGTCCTGCTGAGGTCTTCGAGTCGCCTTCTCTTGGGCATGCGCTGCTGGATGTCTATGGCGAGGTCTCCGGTGGGAATGTCGGTTGAGCTTGAGTGTGCGGATAAGCCGGACACGGTGGGCGCCAGCGCCTGACGTCGTTTGTGTGCTGACGCGTCTCGCGTTCGCCGGCCTTGAGCCGACAGCTGTTGGCCGCCACCTTCGCCACACAGCCACCCCGGTCCACCACCGACACGCCTGCATCAAGCCCACACTCATGCCAGCCTGCGATCCACCTCGCACACCCGGCATCTGCCTCGACTCACGCTTGATCAAGTAGCGTGAACGCGCACGCCTGATCATGGACCCCCACTCCCGATGAGGAGTAACGCGTGACACCGCGAACCGAAGGTGCCAAATTCGCCATCGCCATCGTCCTCTACATCATCGGGTGGGCCGCCGTCATCATCTGCGGCATCTGGTTCGTCACCGCCTGCGCCTCCGCCAACTTCGGCAGCGACTGCGACGGCCAGACCATGAAACAAGGCGACACCTGCGTAGAAATGCGAAGCGGCGACGAGACCAGCTTCGAAGAAGGGCAGGACATAGTGGCGCGCGGTCAGACAGAGATGATGGTCACCGGCGCCGGGTTTCTGATCGGCCTGGGCATGATCTTCGTTGGTAACCGGCTAGGCGACGACTGAGCTTCTGTATTAACAAACCGCCTGATCCGCACAGCCGTTGGCAGTTCTCCCAGCACGTAGGAGAGCGTGGCGAGATCTGCCGGTGGCGTGGTGAGGTCGGTCCGAATTCCCGACCTGTGCCACGTGGCGTTCCTGACCTCCGGATGGATGGCCGAGGCTGCGAGATGGCGACCGAACTCGATGACAGCCCGCCCCGACCTCGCCTACATCCCATTCCGCGACGCCCCAACCGTCGATTTCGCGCTCCTCTGGCTGACCGCCAGCCATAGCGTGCGTTCGTCCAGACCATCCTCGCGGTCGCCGGCGAGCCCAGCGGAGAGGCCCCGACCCGCCGTCCCGACACTGGAAAATGATTCAGGATGGGACCCTGGCACGGGACTTCGAGCGTCGCAGGAGAAGGGGAAGCTCATGGACAGCAGCCGGCATCTCCCGGCCCCGCGTATGTGGTAGCCCGGTCAGGGCCCTCGCCTCGGCAGGTCCGGCCCCTCCAGCGTCGAACCCGCACCGCGACCCATTGTGTGAGTAGCGATCCAGCTACGGTCAGACGCCCTCCCGCGTGCGCCTGCGGGAGAACACGGAGGCGAGCGGCCGGCCCATGCATGCGGGACCTTCACAGATAGACGCGCAGTACGTCTCGGAGGCGTTGTTCGGAATCTGGGTTGCCGCCGCTGGCGTCGCTGTTGAAGGGCTCGCTGGTCATGCCGCGGGCCGGCCCGGCTGACTCCACGGCGGCGGCTCGGCGAGGGCGCGCAGCGCTTCACGGGAGTTGCGCCCCGCCCCGGCTGAGACCTCGGCGCCGTCCTGATCGCGGGCGATGGCCACCACGAGGCCTTCCACGGGATCGTGGGAGAGCGCGATGGTGTGGCCGCCGACCAGCAATGCATCGGCGGTCGGATGGTCTGAGGGAGCGGCCCTGTCGAGCAAGACATGGGCCGCGACCAGGCCGGCGACCGGGGTGCGGTGGCGGCCCAGCAGCACGGGCTCTCCGTGCGGCTCGGCGACCTGGCGTACGAGGTCGCCGAGCTTGGACCGCGCCGTCGACACCGGCACGAGGGGCAGGCCGCTCCACACCCCGCCCACCTTCGACAGCGGCACCAGCCCGGCCCACTGCCAGCGCTCTCGGGTGATCATGACAGTGCCGCCATTCCTGGCCTCCTCCACGAGCGAGGCCCAGCGGGCGCGGGCGTCTTCGACGGAGAAGGGGACACCGAGCAGCGCCACGCGTTCGTCGTACGACAGCCGTTCCGTGTTGATCATTCGGAGATCGTAAGGCACCTTACGGAATTTTGCCAGGCCGTGGCCAGCGCCGTCTACTCGCCGCGGCGCCGGGCACACCGTCACCGTCCTTGTCCTCGCCCCGTACTGGACCACCGGCCGGCGGATGCGGGACTCCTCCCTGACCTCCCCCGTCGCGGTCATCCGTCCCCCGGTCACCCGCGGGGGAGTACGGCATGAGGATCATCGTCGCGCCCGCGCACTGGCGGCGATCCGGTCCTACGGAGTGGCGTGCTCAGCAAGCCGGTGGCCGTTCATCAGTGGCCATGCTCCCTATACGTAGCATCCGGGTGTCGGGCCGGTCCGGCAACGTCCAAGGACGATCGGACCGGGTCGGCACAGGGGCAACCCCTGGCGAAATGCCCCCAAAAGGCGCATATTTCGCGGAAGCCTCCGTGCGTGCCCCCGGTTAGACATTGAGTACCAATCCATCAGTGTGCCGGTGCACACCCGGCACACATCATGACTAACCGGGGGACGCAATGTCCATTATGCGCTATTTGCTGCCTGCGCCCGCTCCGTACGCGCTGGATCCGCCGGGCCCGCGAGGCGGCGGGCCCTCGAACGCGGCCAAGCGTGGCCGCGCGCGCCGTCGTCGTCGCTGAACGCTTGACATCAGGCACCCTCGCCGGCAGCCGGCGGGGGTGCCGTGCGCCGGGGGAAGAAGAGGAGGCGTAAGCGCACCTGCTCCTGCCAGGGGGACAGCGGGCCCGTCCCTCGCAGCGCCTCAACCGGCCAGGAAGGGCAGACGGCCGTGGCCATTCCGGCGGCCCTCCCCGCTTACCCACCTACAAGGGCGGCTGCACGTTTCCTGGACTACAAGCCGACCTACTCCGTGGTGGAGGTACGGGCAGGCATTACTGAACCTTTGCGTGCCGGGCCGGTGGCCCAGGTTCGGGCCACACCATCGTGACACTGCACACCACCGGCACCAATCGAACGTCCACTCGTTCCATTCGCTTCACCAGCTCCGATCATGAGGCTGCTCGCGCGGCTCAGGAACTCGTCTCGGCGGCATCTGCCGTTGAGCGTCTGGCTGGCCGCCGCCGACACGGAGACCATCGCCTCCTGCCCGGCGGGCTGCTGTGTCCCGGTGAGCGGCTCGCCGGCTCGCCATCTCGTGTCCATCTTGGATGAGAGGACAGCCGGCATCGCCCGCATCGACGCGGTCGGCCGATCGTTCCGTCCAGCAATCCCATTCCGCTGCCCCGGTGACGAACGCCAGCGGCATCGAATGCCCTAGGCGGGCCACGGCTCCTGCGTGGAAGTCTCAACCGCTACGGGGCGCGGGCTGAGGCTGACGGGGCATGGTGGGTCATGCGCCGGGTGCGGCGACGGCTTCGGTGGGGAGGTGGCGCGACAGGCGAAGGACTGTCAGGGCGGCCAGGGCAACCAAGAACGCCAGGATCAGCCACAACATGGTCGGCTCGACGGACAGGAGGGCGGAGAACCCGGCAGGGGCGAAGACCGCCGCGATGGCCCAGGTTTGCTGGTAGATGGCCAGGTAGCGGCCGCGCAGGGTAGGTGGGGCGGTTCCGGCGGCGAGGGCCCAGGAAGGGGTGGTGTGCAGGAGTTCACCCAGGGTGAGGATGAGCGTGGCGGCGACCAGGGCAGCGATGCGTGCGCTGCCGTGTGGAAGCAAGGGCGCGGCGGCGAAGGCCGCACAGGCTGCCATCATCACCGTGCCGCTCAAAGCCATCGCGTGGGTACGGCGGGCGTGCCGCTGCCAGCGGCGCACGGGGAGTTGACCGGCCGCCGCCAGGACGGTGTTGGATGTGTACAGGATGCCCAGGAGAACCGGCGAGGCGCCGAGGACTGTGACCGCGTAGATCGGCATGGCCACGGGGAGAATCAGGTGGATCAGGGTGTAGGCCTGCTCCGCCGCTACCAGCCTGAGGAACGGGCGGTCCGCGAGGACCTGGCGGTAGCCGCCGGAGTGGCGGACAGGCGGGCTCGTCGGAGCCTGGCGTCCCGACAGGATCAGGCATCCGGTCGCGACGACGAAGCTGACGGCGTTCACCAGGGCGATGAGGACGAACCCGGCGCTGTCGGCAAGGGCGACCGCTCCTGCCGACAGCAGGCCGCCCAGGCCGAAGGCGACATTGCGTGCGGTGGCCATGAGGGTGTACAGGCGGTCGCGGGCCGGGCCCTCCGCCAGGTCGGAGATGTAGCTCCCCGAGGCCGGGTAGTAGGCGCGATCGCCGACCGCGATCGCCGCGGCGACGCCGATGAGCGGGCCGAAGCCGTCTACGATCGGGTAGGCGGCGAAGCCTAGCGCCCGCACCACGTAGGTGCCCATCAGTACCCGGCGCGCGTCGAAACGGTCGATCAGGATCCCGGCCGCCGGGTTGGCGGCCAGCCCCACCAGCGCGGCCACGGTCATGCCGAGCCCCACGGTCGTCAGGGGCAGACCGGTCACCTGATGAATGAACAACAGCGTCAATGGCATGTAGAGGCCGCTGCCGAGCGCATCGACGAACATCCCGACCAGGAACGGGCGTGCGCCGAGGACGCGGGTGGGAGAGGTGACCATGGCGATCAGTGTGGCCACACCCCTGGCGGGATTGAATCGGACCATGGTCCTACGTCCCTCGGCCAGTCGCCGGGTGGATCCGAACGCTCCCTGGCGTCCTGCGGCGGTTGAACCGCGAGCCGTCCCGCACGGGCCCTTCCGGGTGAGCCGCGCGGACGGGGGCGCCTGCTGGGCCGGGACATTGAACCAGAGCACCGCGGTTCCTACGCGGGCACCGGCCTCGCCCTCCAGTTCGGCCAGCGCGGCGCTGGTGCGCCAGGCGCTCGGCGTCGCCGAGTTCGTCGAACCACATGGTGCCGTTGATGGTGCGTCGTCGGATCCGACGCGTCGCCCCTGACTCATCCCCGCCAGCGCCCCAGGAGTGCTGCTGGTACCACCAGGTGAACCGCCTGGCCGCCAAGGTCGCGGTTCATCTGGTCCGAGACTGGTGCATTCTGCACGTCGAACCCCTGCACGGCGAACTACCAGCGAGAACGCGCCTTCGCCAGGATGAAGGCATGAGTTCGACGTCACTCCCTACCGCATCGAGATCTCCCAGGCGGACCTGGACGACCTGCAGACGCGGCTCGATCTGGCCCGCTTCACCGACGCCTACGGCGTGAATGTCCAGCACGTCAGACGGCTGGTCGACCACCGGAGAAACGGCTACGACTGGCGAGCGGCTGGGTCGAGCTGATGGTGCGGCTCGGCCGATCGGGCTCGCCGCGGCCAAGGGCGACTTCGCCTCCATCAGGCGCTTCGCCGAACGCGACCACAAGAACGCGACCGCAAGAACGCGACCACAAGAACGCGACCACAAGAACATCGTGCAGTGGCACACCTACGAGAGCGGCGGGCACTACGCCGCGCACATGACATCCACCGTCTACGCGGATGACGTCCGCGAGTTCTTCATGAAGGTGACCGGATGAGACCTTTCGTCATCGACATCCCGCAGGCCGACCTCGACGATCTTCAGGAGCGGCTGAGCCGTACCCGCTGGCCTGCCGTGCTGCCCGGCGCGGAGTGGAGCAGGGGAGTGCCTGTGCCCTATCTCCAGGACCTGGTGGCCCACTGGCAGGACGGCTACCAGTGGCGGGACTGGGAGCGGCGGTTGAACGCCTTCCCGCAGTTCGTCGACGAGATCGACGGTCAGCCCGTGCACTTCTTCCACGTGCGCTCCGCCAACGAGGACGCTCTCCCGCTGATCATCACGCACAGCTGGCCGAACTCGGTCGCCGAGTTCCTGAACGTCCTGGGCCCGCTCGCCGAGACCTTTCACGTGGTCGCGCCCTCGCTGCCCGGATTCGGGTTCTCCCCGTTCCCCGAGCCCGCCGACGAGCGGCGGTGGAACATCGAGCGGGTGGCCCGTACCTGGGCCGAGCTGATGCGCAGGCTCGGCTACGAGAAGTACGGCGCGCATGGCAACGACGCGGGCGCGTTGGTCTCGCCCCAGCTCGGGGCCCTGTTTCCCGAGCACGTGGTGGGAGTGCACATCACGGGCGGGGTCGGCATGCCCACCGGTGCCCCTGGCGAGCTGGACGGACTGTCGGAGGAGGAGCGGGCGAGCGTGGCCTGGGTGGCCGACATGCTGGCAGGATCGGGCGGCAGCGGCTACGCGCCCTACCTGGCCGCCAGGCCGCAGACGCTCAGCTTCGGCTGGTCCGACTCGCCGGTCGCGCAATTGGCCTATCTCGTGGAGCGGTTCAGGGAGTTCGACGGCTGGCAGCCGGATGACGAGCCGATCGAGCGTGACCTGGTGCTCACCAACGCCAGCCTGTACTGGCTGACGAACACCGGTGGGTCGTCGTCGTGGACGTACTACGAGAATGCCGCCGGCATGCCGATCGACCAGAGCGCGGTGCCGACCGGGGTCTCCCACGGCGGCTCGTCGGCCTTCCGCCGGCTGGCCGAGCGAGGCAACGACATCGTCCACTGGGAGGATCTCGACCATCCCAGCCACATGCTGGCGATGGCGGCGCCCGAGCCGCTGGTGGCCGACATCCGTCGCTTCTTCGCGGCACTGTCCTAGCGGGGGACGGACGCGACCAGGGTGAACGTGCCGTCGCCCTGGTCGCCCGCCGAGAACGAGCCGCCCGCCGCCTCGACCCTGGTCGCCAGATTGGCCAGCCCGCTGCCCGTCGCCGGTACGGCCTCCGCCACGCCGTCGTTGGCGACGCGCAGCCGTACCTCATGCCCGTCGTTCTCGACCGAGATCGTGCACGACCGCGCGGCCGAGTGCCTGACGACGTTCGTCACGGCCTCGCGAAGGACGGTGGCGAGCACAGGGTGCTCCTCCGGGTCGGCGGCGTCCACCCGGAGGTCCACGCCTGCGGAGGCGAGCAGCGCGCGGGCGGAGTCGATCTCCTTCGGCAGGCTCAGCACAGCGCCCTCCGAGGTGATCGAGCGCACGTCCGCGAGGGCTCGCACCGCCAGCGGGCCTACCTCCCGCAGCAGGTCCTCCGCCTTGCCTGGGTCGTCGTCGAGCACGCGAAGACCCAGCTCGGCCTTGAGCGTGATGGCCGACAGGGTGAAGCCGAGCAGGTCGTGCACGTCCCTGGCCAGCCGGAGCCGCTCGGCGATCACGGCGTTCCTGGCGATCTGCCCGCGGAGCGCACGTAGGCGCGCGGCCGCCTCGGGGAGGCGGTTGAACGCGAACACGCCTATGGCCGTGACGAGCACCGACGCGGTCTGGTAGAGCGCATAGCCGCCGACTTCCGGGTAGAGCCGCAGCACCTGCCCTGCGCCGATGGCGAAGACCCCGACGATGGGCACCGACCAGCGGGCGGGCAGCCACAGCAGCGTGTTGGCCACGGCTAGGCCCAGCAGAGCCGACATCGTGCCCTGCCCCACATACACGGTGGCCGCGCCGGTGATCAGGATCTGGGCCGGGAGCGTCCAGCGCCAGGCTGCGGGAGCCGAGGCCCGGGGAACGCCGTGGTAGAGCTGGAGCGCGGCGGCCGATATCGCGACGACCAGGGCGACAGCCCGGTCTGACTGATCAGCGGTGTCCATCTCCGCGACGTTGTTGAGCACGATGATCGAGAAGCCGGCGGTCATCGCGATCATGAACCAGCGCGCGAGCCCGGTCGAGACGTCAGGAAGGTCGGCCTGGTGGGCCGGCACGGGGTCCCCGCGGACGGCGGCGACCCCCCGAGCCTCCGCCGCCGCCTCTCGTGAGATCCGTGCCATGTCGACGAGCACGTCGGCGGACACGGGAGCCCGACGCGACAGCGTCATGATGCGGGAGAGCCGGGTGCCGATGGCCCTGCGGAGGTCGGCTGCCGCGCGCAGGCGCTCGTCCGCCACCTTCAGTTCGGCGAGCTGCCGGTTGGCCGTGTGCGTCTCGGCCAGCAGGACGGCCAGCCGTACCAGCGCGAAGAGCGTGAGCCCGGTGTTCAGGTCGATGATCGTGAAGCTGGCGACGGCGAAGAAGCCCGGCCCGTGGAGTACGGCCGCAACCAGCGTGTCGGCGGCTATCACCCCCGCGAACAGCAACCATCCCGCAGGGCCCGCGAAGGTCAGCGGCATCGCCGCGGCCAGTGGCCCTGCGATCGGTCCCCACAGCATCGCGAACGGCACGTAGGCGCCGAAGGTCACGGCTGCCAGGACGGGTATGGCCCAGCGCCTGCGCATGGCCGCCACGGCGAAGAGCGCGGCGACGGACACGATGAGGCCAAGGCCGATCGCCGAGGTGAGCGGCGAGGACCGTTCCGAGAGGCGGGCCATGACCTGGAAGATGGTGAATCGCGCCGGAACGAGCAGGGCGATGTACCCGAACACCAGCGCCCAGCCGATCCACGGCCGTCCACTCGCGTCCTTGACCGTCACGTGCGCTTTGTATCACGCCTAGCATGCAACCTGTGATTCGTGTGCTGGTGGCGGAGGATGTCCGGATACTCCGCGAGGCGCTGGTCGCTCTGCTCGGCTACGAGGAGGGCATCGAGGTCGTCGCCGAAGTGGACTCGGGCGACGCGATCGTGCGCGCGGCGCTGGAACACCGGCCCGACGTCGCGGTGCTCGACATCGAGCTGCCCGCGCTCGACGGGCTGGCCGCCGCCGCCGACCTGCACGAGCGGCTGCCCGAATGTCGCGTGCTGATCCTCACCGGGCTGGGCAGGCCGGGCAACCTGCGGCGGGGCGTCGATGCGCACGTCTCCGGCTTCATGCTGAAGGACTCGCGGCCGCAGGATCTGGTGGAGGCCATCCGCACGGTCGCGGCCGGCGGCCTCGTCGTCGACCAGCAGCTCGCCTACGCGGCGCTCAACGTCCCCGGCAACCCGCTGACCGAGCGCGAGGCCGAGGTCCTGCGCCTGACGGGTGGGGGCGCCACGCCTCGCGACATCGCCCGAGACCTGCACCTCAGCTACGGCACCGTGCGCAACTACCTCGCCTCCGCCGTGACCAAGCTGAACGCCCGCACCCGCATGGACGCGGTCCGCATCGCCACCGAGGCGGGCTGGCTTTGAGACGTGTGCTGCGCGCCGTCACATGGAGTGGCGGTGCCGGTGCTTCCGGCATGCCGATTTCGCTCATGACGGCCCCATCGGCTCGGTGCACGCCGCCCTGGCACGGTGGCAACTCCAGGGGCAACCGTAGTCCGCGACGGTGCATCGAGTGACGCCTCGGTGGTGCTGAGGGTGTCGATGCTCGCGGCACACGCCCATGGCATGTCGCGACAGCTGGATGCGGCCGACGGTCCTCGCCATGTCGGTGCCCGTCTACAGACCCCGGGTTGCCTGCCGGTCCAGAGCAGCGGCGCCCGGCAGCCGGTCCGATACCGCCTGCGGTGTCGGCCCGCGAAAACCGCCGGCATTCTCCTTCCTTCGAGCCGAGTAGGTGAATGGTGTTCGGCGGTTACATTGCGCGGTGTTGCTGGAAACTGGTCGAACTAATTGGTCGGCGCTCTCTAGTCCCAGTACCAGTAGGTCCAGGAACCGTTGTGCTTACGGCAGTCCCACCGGTCCCAGCGCTGGTCTTCCGCGTATGACATGCATCTCGATCTCTTGCCGAACGTGGGCCCCCTGTTCCAGTCGGCCTTCTCGGCCGTGCTCGTCGGCGACGATGCCGCGGCGCTGGCAGGCGCGAGGAGGGGTGTGGCGGTCATGGCGACTGGGGCGACGAATGCCGAAGCCACCATGACACCGGCGGCGAACAGGTTTCTGACCATGATTAACCCCTTTCCGAAATGGTTGGTTAATCTGACCGAGTTACCAGTACCGACCATTGAACACGCTAGATTTCCGGCCTGTGAGTGTCGATCCAGGTCCCGCTAATGGAGGGTCAGGCCTTCGGAAAGTCCCTGAGTGTCTTTTCCTTGGCTATTCACGGCTCCAGGGCGGCCGGGGGCCGTGGCCGGGTGTCCGGTTGGACGTTGAGAGCATGGCGTGGCGGCATGGAGCGAGGGGCCAGGTCCGCCGCGTCGAGCCGCCGGTCGATGCCATGGCCGCTGGACCGACCCACCCGCATCGGTGCGCTGCCGCAGGTCGGGGTCACAACCGCCAGGTGATGGCACTGCCAGGGTCGTAGCGGCACGTCGCGCCGGTGGAGACGGTGGCACGGAGGTGAGCGGCGAGCTCGGGATGGAGCGTGTCGAGCTTCCTCAGGACGTCGCGGATCCTCGCGGTGACCGTCTTACGGGCCCGTTCCGCCTCATCGCCGAGCCTGCGCGTCCGTCCTCCGAGCCCTGCGGCGGCTCGCAGCTCGGCCAGCAAAGCCTCGCGCTCCCCGTCGAGGCGCGCCGCCCGCTCGTCGTCGCCCAGCTCCAGCGCGCGGTCGGTCTCCTCGTCGAGTCTGGCCAGGTGGCGACGGTAGTGAGCCTTTGCCTCCTCGTCGAGCATCGCGTCGCCGCCCATCTGGCGCGCGGCCACCACCACCTCGCCCCCGTCGGGTGCGAGCAGCTGTACGGCAGGCAGGTCGGTCCCCGGCAGGCTCAGCAGGTGGTGGAGGTCCCTGAGCCCCTTCGCGTCAGGAACGTGAACAGTGCGACCGCCGAACGACAGTGACCACACCGACCCCTGCCTGGTGAACTCATGGTGAGCACCAACCGGCACCTGCCGCGCGAACTCAGGGTCGGGGTGCGCAGGCCCGTGCCTCGCGGACTCAGGGTCGGCGTCTGTCGATGACGCGGCCGGATCGCGGTCTGCCGAATGTGCCTGGCGCTCGCCAAGCTCCACGGCCTGGGTGTGGATGGGGGTGTGGGCCTGACGCTCACCTGGCCCGGTGGCCTGCGCGCCGGACGTGCGGGCTTGGTCGGGACCTGCTGTGGTGCTGTGGCCGGACGTGCGGGCTTGGCCGGGACGTGCTGTGGTGCTGTGGTCGGATGGGCGGGCTTGGTCGTGACCGGGTGTGGTGGTCTGGGTCTGATGGTGAACCGGCCCGAAGGCCTGAATGTGGTCGGGGGTGCGGGACTGGTGGTGACCTGGCTTGGTGGCCTGGGCGTCAGCGGGTTCGGTCGGTTCGGTGGGGTGCGCGCTGTCGGCGGCGGCGCGGTGGGCCTGCCGTACCCGATCAAGGCGGTCGGGGAGGTGGCGCATGTCCAGCGTGGCGGCCTCGGCGGCCAGGTCGTCGAGCAGCCGGTCGGCGCTCGCCACGTCGCCGGGGTGAGCGCGGGCGAGCAGGGCCGCACTGAGGTGCAGGCGGGCTTCCGCCGACCAGAGCCGCGCCTGCAGCCGGTCGGCCGAGCGCTGGGCGGCACGGAAGGCAGCGATCGCCTCGTCCCAGCGTTCTTCGGCCGCCTCCACGAGGCCCTGCCAGAGGATCATGGGGCCGCTGACGTCCCAGCCGAAGAGGGAGACCGCCCACTCGTCGAGATGGGGTTCCAGGAGCTCTCTCGCCCGCGCGCACAGCCCGGGATCGCGTGCGGCCGCGGCCGCTTCGGCGAGGTACCGCAACCACAGCGGCCGGATCGACCCGTCGGAAGGCTCGTCGACGACCCGCGCCGACGTCGCCCCGGCTCGCCCCTGCCGCAGGTCGGTGAGCGATTCGAGCAGAGTCGCGTAGGGGTGGCGGCCCAGGCGCAGCTGCTCGTGCAGCGCCCGCAGCTCGTCGAACCGCCCCTGCGCCAGCAGCAGCGCCCAGCGGTGGTGGTCGAGCATGTAGGCGAAGTGGGCGTGGCGGTCTGCACTGCTGACCTCGACGACCTCGTCCAGCAGCGACTCGGCCGTGGCGAAGTTGGCCGACATGAGCTCGATGATGCTCTGGTCGATCGACGTGGACAGGCTGATGTGGGCCTGGTCGCTGCGCCTGCCCGCCGTGATGTAGCCCCTGAACTCGTCGAGGAAACGAGGATCGCCGAGCTCCAGCAGCGCCACCCAGTGGAGTGAGGTGGTGAAGTGTTCCATTCCGGCGTCGTTGCCGCGGCGGGCGAGCGAGCGCAGCTCATCAGTCAGCTCCACGCGCTGCTTGGCGGTGCCGGGGCCCCAGATGGTGTCGTGCAGCGCCCACAGACCGACCGCCAGCGCCTCGTCGTCGTCGCTGTCGCGCGCGCGGAGGGTGATGCGGACCGCGAGGTCCTGCGCGAGGCGGTCGGCGGATTGCCGGTCGTCGTCGCCGTGGTCGGGGGCGAGCCTGCGGTGCGCGTCGCGGAGCAGTTCGAGGCTGGTGCGGGATTGGTCGACGCCGCAGGTGCCGTAGAAGGTCAGCGCGGCGCGGGCCAGCAGCCCGGGGTCGTCGAGCCGGCGGGCGACGGTGATCGCCCGATCGAAGACGCGCGCCGACTCGTCGGCCTCGCCGCCGTGGTGCAGCTCCCTGCCGAACTCGAGGCCTATCTTGACGAACGGCTCAGGCGGCCCCTTCTCGGCCAGCTCCATCGCCCTGCGCCAGTGGATCAGCGACTCGTCCCTGGCCAGCCGGTGTATGGCCTGCCTGGCCGCGGTCACGAGCAGCTCGCACGCGAGCACGGGATCGAGGGCGTCGCCCGCGAGATGGGCGTGGCGGGCCAGCTCGCCCGGCAGCACCTCGGGCAGGCCGCGTAGCGCGTGGACGGTGGCCGCATGCCTGGCGCGCAGGTCGGTCTCGTCGAGCGAGTCGTAGAGCGTCTCTCTGACCAGGTCGTGGGCGAAGGTGAACACGCCGCCGCCGTGGGAGACGACGAGCCTGGCGGCAGCGGCCTGCGCCAGCAGCCGGTCGACATGGGCGGCCGGAGCCGCGGCCGCGGCCGCGAGCACTCGCCGGTGGAACTCGCGGCCGAGCACCGCCGCGGTGGTCAGCAGGTGGACCACGGTCGCGGGCAGCAGCGACAGGCGACGCCAGAGCGTGTCGCGCACGCCTGGCGGGATCGCCGCCACCGAGCCGTTGCTGCGCCACAGCCGGGCGGTCTGCTCGACGAAGAACGGATTGCCGCCCGTGCGCAGGTGGATCTCCTCCACCACGTCGCCGTCGGGCTCGTGGCCGATCGTGCGGGCGATGAGCGCGGCCACCTGCGCCCTGTCGAGCCCGGTGAGAGTGATCATCGTGGCGCGCGCCGACAGCGAGGTCAGCTGCGGCCGCAGGGGATGCTCGCCCTGCTCGACCTCCACGTCGCGGTAGGTGCCGAGCAGCAGGAGCCGCTCGAACCAGGTGTGCTGCGCCGCGAACTCCAGCAGCCGCAGCGACGCCCCGTCGGCCCAGTGGAGATCGTCGAGCACCACCACGACCGGCCGGGTCTGCGACAGCGTCACCAGCGCCGTGGTCACGGCGTCGTAGACCTGGAAGGCGTCGCCCGCCTCGCCGCCCACACCGTCACCGAGCAGCGCGGCGAGGCTGCCGCCCGCCGCCTCCTCGACGGCGGGCCATTCGCTGGTACGGCGCAGCGCGCGGATGACCTGCACCCACGGCCAGTAGCCCGGCGCGGCCTCGGAATCCCAGCAGGACCCGCTCAGCACCAGCGCGCCCTCGTGTCTCGCCTGCTCGGCGGCGCTGGTGGCCAGCGTGGTCTTGCCGATGCCCGCCTCGCCCGTGACCAGCACCAGGCCGCCGTGGCTGGCGGTCACCCTGCTGATCTCGGCACGCAGCAGCTCGGCAGGGTGCTCCCTGCCGATGAGTGCCTGACCGTCATGAATTCGCATCGTGCTCAGAAGGTAGCCGTTGGTGCCGACAAAAACGGTGCCGGATCTCAGGGTACGGCGCGGCGTCAAACCGAGAGAGCGCTCTCCCGGATCGCTACAGTGAAGTCGTGCTGATCACGCAGATCCGTATATATCCCATCAAGTCCATTACCGGACGCGCGGTGGACGGGGCGTATGTCCACCCCTGGGGCCTGGACGGTGACCGTCGATGGGCGGTCGTCGATCCGCACGGCGACAACCTCTGGCTCGGCGAGTATCCCCGCCTGCTGGCCGTCACCGCCGTCGAGCGACCCGACGGCGGCCTCCTGCTGTCCGCGGACGGGCTGCCCGACCTCGTGGTGCCCCCTGCGACGGGGGAGAGCGTCCCCGTGGGGTTCTCGGGACTGGACCGGGCCGTGCTCGCCGCCGACGCGGCCCACGACTGGTTCACCGCGCTGCTCGGCGTACCCGCCAGGCTGGTGTGGCTCGACGACCCCGCCCGCCGTACCATCGACCCGGCGCACGGCGGGCTGCCGGGTGAGGTGGTGACGTTCGCCTGGGACGCGCCGCTGCTGCTCACCTCCGCCGCCTCCGCGCGCAGGCTCGACGAATGGATCGAGGAGGGCGCACGGGAGCGGGGCGAGCCGCCGCCGGAGCCGCTGTCGCCGTTGCGCTTCAGGCCGAGCGTGATCGTCGACGGGGGCGAGCCGTTCGAGGAGGACGGCTGGCGGGAGGTCCGGATCGGCGGCGTCGACTTCCGGGTGTCGGAGCTGTGCGACCGGTGCGCGGTGACCACCATCGACCCCGTCACCCGGCTGAAGGGCAAGGAGCCGCTCCGGACGCTCGCCCGGCACCGCAGGTGGGACGGCAGGACGTGGTTCGGCATCCGCCTGGTCCCGCGCACCCGGGGACAGATCCGCGTCGGCGATCCGGTGTCCCCCCGCTGAACCGCCTGCGGGGCACGCGGGTCGGGCCTGACGGCCCAACGGGCAGCCGCGCCAACCGGATCCCAGAGCCCTGGAGGCTGAGAAGCCGGTTGCCGCAGGTGTCGATGGCAGCCCGGTCAGCCGGTGAGACGGTTCAGGGCAGTACGGACCACTGCGGGGTCGCTGGTCCGCCAGAACGGCGGCAGCGAGTTGAGCAGGAACCCGCTGTAGCGCGCCGTGGCCAGCCGCGGGTCGAGCACCGCGACCACCCCCTTGTCGTCCTGCGCCCGCAGCAGCCGCCCCGCTCCCTGCGCCAGCAGCAGCGCCGCGTGGTTGGCCGCCACCGCCATGAACCCGTTGCCGCCCTTGGCCATCACGTGCCGCTGCCGCGCCGACGTCAGCGGATCGTCGGGCCTGGGGAACGGCACCCTGTCGATGATCACCAGCCGCAGCGAGGGCCCGGGCACGTCGACGCCCTGCCACAGCGACAGCGTGCCGAACAGGCAGGTCGCCTCGTCCTCGGCGAACTGCTTGACCAGCAGCATCGTCGAGTCGTCACCCTGGCACAGCAGCGGCACGTCGAGGCGGTCGCGCAGCGCCTCCGTGGCGGCCTTGGCCGCCCGCATCGAGGAGAAGAGTCCGAGCGTGCGCCCGCCCGCCGCCTCGATCAGCTCGGCGATCTCGTCGACGTAGGCCTGGGGCAGCCCGTCGCGGCCCGGCTGGGGCAGATGCTTGGCGACGTAGAGGATGCCGGCGCGCGGATGGTCGAACGGCGAGCCGACGTCGATGCCGGTCCACCCCTTGTCGCCGAGCCCCCACTGGGCGGCCAGCCCGTCGAAGGTGCCGCCGAGCGCCAGCGTGGCCGAGGTCAGCACGACCGTCCGCTCGCCGAACAGCTTGTCGCGCAGCATCCCGCCCACGCTCAACGGCGCCACGCGCAGGGTCGCGGGACGCCGGTCGGTGCTGCCGTCGAGCCACACCACCTCGGCCCTGTCGACCTCGGAGGCGTGGCCGTAGGCCTCCAGCATGCGCACGGCCGTGTCGTGCACCTCGTCGAGAGCGGTGAAGGCCGCCTTGCGCTGGCCCGCCTTGTCGGGATCGTCTTTGTCGGCCCCGCGCGGCCCCATCGCCGTGATGCACCTGGCCGCACTGTCGCGCACGAGCGCGAGCGTCAGCCCCAGCACCTCCGGCAGGACGTCGATACGGCCGGGCGGCGCGGCCTCGAGCAGCGCCTTGAGGTCTTCGCCCGCCTCCATCAGCTGGTCGGCGATCGGCTGCTCGATGAGCCGCCCGACCCGTCGTACGGCCAGCGAGACCGACGCCTCCGACAGCTCGTCGGTCACCACCGAGGTCACCCTGTCGACCAGCTCGTGCGCCTCGTCGACGACCACGACATCGTGGTCGGGCAGGATCGCCATGCCCTCCATCGCGTCGATGGCCAGCAGCGCGTGGTTGGTGACGACCACGTCGACCTCTCCGGCCCGCGCCTTGGCCTGCTCGGCGAAGCACTCGGCGCCGCTCGGGCAGCGCTGCGCGCCCAGGCACTCCTTGGCGCTGACCGAATACTGCCGCCAGGCCTGCTCGTTGACGCCGGGGACCAGCTCGTCACGGTCGCCCGTCGTGGTCTCCTCGGCCCACTCCTGGATGCGCTGGACCATCCGGCCCGTTGCGCTGACCTCGCGCGGGTCGAACAGCTGGTCCTGCTCCTCCTCGGGCCAGCCCGCCGTCACCTTGTAGCGGCACAGGTAGTTGCGCCGGCCCTTGAGGATGGCGAACGTCGGCTCATGGGGCAGGTCCTTGCCGAGCGTCTCGGCCAGGCGCGGCAGGTCGCGGTCGACGAGCTGCCGCTGCAGGGCGATCGTGGCGGTGGAGACCACCACGGGGGAGTCGGACTCCATCGCGTGCCTGATCGAGGGCACCAGGTAGGCGAGGGACTTGCCCGTGCCCGTGCCCGCCTGGACGGCGAGGTGCTCCGAGGCGTCGATGGCCTGCTGTACGGCCTTGACCATGGTGATCTGCCCTGGCCTGTCGCTCCCTCCCAGGGCGCCTACGGCGATGGACAGCAGCTCTTCGACTGGTGGGAGTGTGGAGTCCGGCACGGCAGAAACCGTACCTGGTCGCGGCGACAGAATTCGCAGCCTTGCGGCGGGGCCACGTCGAGACGCCCCCAGAGCCGTCACAAGAGTCGCCCAAAGGGTGGCAAACGACTGGTCACCTCTCCGTACGGAGGCGAACACATCCTGGCGTTCCAGGCACCCCTGCAGTAGCGGCGTGGCACACTTGCGGGGCGTAACCCGCCCGGTCATAGAAGATCTTCTCGCTGTGTCGCCTGGGGCACATGGTGGGTGTGGAAAGCCCGTTTCGGTAGGGTTTCTCAAGGTTGAGTGGACGAATAAAGGCTGGTTAAAGCAATATGTCTGCCATGTCAGAAGTTGTCCCGTTGCCGTCGTTCGGCGAAGTGTTCTTCGATGCACGAGGTCAGGAGCGGTGTCTCCGGGTCACCTGGCACGAGGGCACCCTGGTGCTCAGCCTGTGGCGAGGGGAGATGTGCACCGGCAGTTTCCGGATGCCGATGGACGACGTCGGGCGGCTGCTCGACACCCTCGACGACGGCTACGCGGAGGCCGCGGGCGAGCAGCCCGACGCCCCTGCCGCCGAACCCGTCGCGGAACCCGTGGCCGCGCCCGTCGAGTACCCGGGCACGGGCCAGTACCACCGCCCGCCGCCCTTCGAGCACGAGCCGCAGCGCGCCCACGACGAGCGGCCGACGGCGACGCTGTCGCCCAACGACGTGCTCGTGGCCCGCGGCGCGCCCGCCGCACAGCAGGACAAGCTCGTCGCCTCCTACAGTGACCAGCGCGAGACGCCCATCCCCGCCGACGGCAGGCCCCGCCTGGCCGAGCAGCCTCCCGTGAGCGCCGAGCCGATGGCCGCCGCGGGCCCCGGCTACCAGATGCCCGACTACCAACTGCCCGACTTCCAGGCGCCCGCCGAGCGCCAGGCCGCCAGGGGCCCGCAGTCCACCGACCCGGTGGGCTTCCCCATGCAGTCGGCAACGCCGTACTCGACCCACTCAGACCCTTTCGCAGCCCAGAGCAACGCCCAGAGCAGCGCCCAGGGCAGCCCCCAGAGCACTCCGCGAAGCACCCACTCCGATCCGTTCGGGAGCACCCAGGGCCACACCCCGCCCAGGCAGGCCCAAGAGCAGTACGGCCAGGATCCCTACACCCAGCCGCCCGCACCGCCGTACACCGACCCCTTCGCGCCGCCGCAGCGCACCGTCCCCACCTCGGCCGGACTCGGCACGCCCATGCACGGCATCCCCGGCGCGGGCCGCAGGGCCGCGGCCCCCGAGCAGTACCCGCAACCCGACCAGTACCCCCAGGCCGACCAGTACGGCCAGCAGGACCAGTACACCCAGCAGGACCAGTACACCCAGCAGGACCAGTACGGCCAGCCGTCCTACCAGCCGATGAACCCCGCCGACCCGCTCGGCCTCGGCCCCGACGCCTACCAGCACCAGCAGCCCGACCCCGCCGTCCACCGCCCCTACGTGACCGACCAGATGTACGTCACGGGCGAACGTCTGCGCCCCGAGCAGCAGTACCGCGACGACAGGACCGACCGCAGGGAGTGGTGACCGCACGCGTGTGAGAAACTGGCCGCCGGGTCAGGCCCGGCGGTAACAGGGGGAGCACGTGGACGCGTCAACGGGTCTGTACTGGCTGCTCGTGGCCGGCGGCTCGATCATCGTGGCGTGGGTCGCCAGGCGAAGGGGCTGGCCCGCGCCGCTGCTGCTGGTGCTCGTGGGCCTGGCGGTCTCGCCGCTGGTGCCCTCGATCGCGCTGGATCCTGAGCTCATCCTCTACGTGTTCCTGCCGCCGCTGCTCTACTCGGCGGCGCTCGACAGCTCCTATCTCAGCCTGCGCGAGAACAAGCGGGCGATCGGCCTGCTGTCGATCGGCCTGGTGCTGTTCACCACGGTGGTCGTCGGCGGCGTGGTGCACCTGATGCTGCCCGACCTGCCGCTGGCCGCAGCGTTCGCGCTGGGCGCGATCGTCGCCCCGCCCGACGCCGTGGCCGCGGTCGCGGTCGGGCGGCGCCTGGGTCTGCCGCGCAGATCGCTGACGATCCTCATCGGCGAGAGCCTGTTCAACGACGCGACGGCGCTGACCGCCTACCGGGTGGCGATCGGCGCGGCGGCCGGACACGGCATCAGCCTGCTGCAGGGCTTCGGCGAGTTCCTCTACACCGCGGTCGGCGGCGTGGTGATCGGCGTCGTGGTCGCCGTGGTGTCCGGCTGGCTGCTGGAGCGGGCGCGCGATCCGCTGGTCGAGAACACGGTCATGCTGCTGATCCCGTTCGCCACCTACCTGGGTGCCGAGTCCGTCCACGCCTCGGGCGTGATCGCGGTGGTGATCGTCGGCCTCTACCTGGGCCACCGGATGCACCGCACGGGCGCGGGCACCCGCCTGGTGCTCACCTCGGTGTGGAAGGTCACCGACTTCCTGCTGGAGTCGATCGTCTTCGCGCTGATCGGCCTGCAACTGGTGCCGGTGCTGAGCGGCCTGGTGGGGCGCAGCCCGTGGGAGGTCGCGGTCTATGTGCTGGTCATCTTCGTGGTGACCGTGCTGGCCAGGTTCGTGTGGGTCTTCCCCGCCGCGTACCTGCCGCTGCTGCGGAGCAGGACGGCGGCGCGGCCGCCATGGCAGGACGTCGTGGTCGTCGGCTGGGCGGGCATGCGCGGCGTGGTGTCGATGGCCGCCGCCTTCGCCATCCCCGACGACTTCCCCGAACGCAACCTGCTGCTGTTCCTCACCTTCACCACCGTGATCCTCACCCTGCTGGTGCAGGGCCTGACCTTCCCCACCCTGATCAGGAAGCTGCGCGTCTCCAGCGAGCGCGAGGAGTACGAGGACAACCTGTCGGAGGCGGCCGCCCAGCAGGCGGCCGTCGAGGCGGGCCTGGCCAGGCTGGAGGAGATCCTCGAGCAGGAGGAGACGGACGAGATCCACCGCGAGGTGATCGACATGCTGCGCGCCAAGTCCGAGCGCAGGGCGCTCACCGCGTGGGAGCGGCTGGGCGGCGGCACCGGCCAGGGCGGCGTCGAGACGCCGAGCCGCCTCTACCGGCGGCTGCGCAGAGAGATGCTCGACGCCGAGCGCGCGGTGTTCGTCCGGCTGCGCGACGAGCGGCGGCTCGACGACGAGGTGCTCCGCCGCGTCACGGCGGAGCTCGACTTCGAAGAGGCGATCCTGGAGCGCTAGCCCATCTTGCTGTCGGCGAAACACCACCGCCAGTCTTCGCCGGGCTCGAAGGACTGCATCACCGGGTGCCCCGCCTCACGGTAGTGCGCGGTGGCGTGCTTGTTGGGCGAGGAGTCGCAGCAGCCGACGTGGCCGCACTCCAGGCAGCGGCGCAGGTGCACCCATCGCGCCCCTGTCGCCAGGCACTCCTCGCAGCCGTCGGGCGTGCGCGCGGGTGGGTCGCCGGCCTTGGAAAGATGCTCGCAAATTGCCATGGCAAGAAGCTTAGGACCAGAACACGGTTCCAATTTGGTCGCACCTATTGATCGGGCGCGTGGCGGAGGCGACTCTTTTCCTCATCGGGGGGTCCCCACCTAGGAGGCCCGCGTGCTTGAGGTTCGCAATCTCGAGGTCGTGTACGACGATGTGATGCTCGTGCTGCGCGGAGTGAGCCTCGCCGTGCGCCCAGGCTCGATCGTCGCGCTGCTCGGGGCGAACGGCGCGGGCAAGACCACGCTCCTGCGCGCCCTGTCCGGCCTGCTCGACGTCCACGACGGCGAGATCACCAAGGGCTCCGTCACGCTCGACGGCGAGCCCATCCACACCATGAGACCCGCCCAGATCGTACGGCTCGGCATCAGCCAGGTCATGGAGGGCCGCCGCATCCTCGGCGAGCTCACCGTCGAGGAGAACCTCAAGGTGGGCGGGCACACCTCGGCCACCTCGCACCTGGACCGGGTCTACACCCTCTTCCCCGTGCTGAAGCAGCGGCGCAGGAGCGTGTCCGGCTACCTGTCGGGCGGCGAGCAGCAGATGCTGGCGGTCGGCAGGGCACTGATGGCCGGGCCCCGCTACCTGCTGCTCGACGAGCCCAGCCTGGGGCTGGCGCCCGCGCTGGTGGCGCAGATCCGCGACCTGGTCGTCGAGATCAACCGGCAGGGGACGACGGTCCTGCTGGTGGAGCAGAACGCGACGATGGCGCTGTCGATCGCGGCCCACGGCTACGTGATGGAGACCGGCAAGATCGTGATGGACAAGCCCGCGGGGGAGCTGCTGGCCGACGAGGACATCAGGGAGTTCTACCTGGGCCTTGGCGCCGAGGGAGCCGCCAGGTCCTTCAGGGACGTCAAGCATTACAAGAGACGGAAGCGGTGGCTCTCATGACCGCCCCCACATCAGAACAGAGCAACATTCTCGACGTGCGCGACATCCGGCTCTCCTTCGCCGGGGTGAAGGCGATCGACGGTGTGTCGTTCGACGTCCGCCCCACGGAGCTGTTCGCCGTCATCGGCCCCAACGGCGCGGGCAAGACCTCCGTCTTCAACGTCCTGTCCGGCGTCTACCGCCCCCAGCGCGGCTCGGTCACCTTCCGGGGCGAGGACCTCCTCACCAAACGCCCCCACGACATCGCCGCCATGGGTATGGCCCGCACCTTCCAGAACGTCGAGCTGTTCGACAACCTGACCGTGCTCGACAACCTGATGCTCGGCCGCCACTGCCACTTCCGGTACGGCGCCCCCGCCGCCATCGCCTGGTTCGGCCGGGCCCGGAGGGAGGAGCTGGCCGCCAGGGCCAGGATCGAGGACATCATCGACTTCCTGGAGCTGGAAGCCTGGCGCAGGCACCCGGTGCGGCTGCTGCCGTACGGGATCCAGAAGCGGGTGGAGCTCGGGCGCGCGCTGGCGATGGAGCCGCGGCTGCTGCTCCTGGATGAGCCGGTCGCCGGGATGAACCTGGAGGAGACCGAGGACATGGCCAGGTTCGTCCTGGACATCCGCGACGAGCTGGGCATCCCCATCGTGCTCGTCGACCACGATATGGGACTGGTGATGGACCTGGCCGATCGGGTGCTCGTGCTCGACTTCGGCCGTCCAGTCGCGCTCGGCACGCCCGCGCGGGTGCAGCAGGACCCGAAGGTCATCGAGGCGTACCTGGGAGGCGCCGCATGACAACGACCCTCACGAGGACGCAGACCGTCGCCACAAGGGTGCGCCGCAGGGCGCAGGAGACTCCTGGCGCGGTCGCGATGCGCCACAAGGACTTCGGCATCTGGAAGGAGGTCGGCTGGCGCGCCTACTGGGCGAACGTGGAGCTGGTCGGCCACGCCCTGCTCGCCCTGGGTGTCGAGCCGGGCGACCGGGTGGCGGTGCACTCGGAGAACCGGCCCGAATGGCTCTACGCCGACCTCGGCATCGTCGCGGCCAGGGGCATCACGGTCGGCCTGTATCCGACCAACCCGCCGGCCGAGGTGGCCTACCTGCTGTCGGACTCCGGCGCGAAGATCCTCCTCGCCGAGGACCAGGAGCAGGTGGACAAGGCGCTGGCCGTCCAGGACGAGTGCCCCGCGCTGGAGCGGATCGTCTACCTGGAGCCGCGCGGCATCAGGGGGCGCTACACCGACCCGCGGCTGCTGTCGTGGCCCGAGCTGCTGGCGGTCGGCGCCGAGCACATGGCCGCGCACCCGGAGGCGCTGGAGGCCAGGATGGCGAGCGCCGAGCCGGACGACGTGGTGACGCTCATCTACACCTCAGGCACGACGGGACCGCCGAAGGGCGTGATGCTCACGGTGGCCAACGTGGAGTTCGCGGTGACGACGCTGGTCGAGAACGGCGGCTTCACCTCGCCGCCGCCTTCCGAGCGCGATCTGGTCGTCTCCTACCTGCCGCTGTGCCATGTCGCCGAGCGTGCGTTCACCGTCTGGTTCAACGCGGCGGCGGGCGTGCAGGTCAACTTCGCCGAGTCGATCGACACCGTCCAGGCGAACCTGCGCGAGGTGCAGCCGACGATCCTGTTCGGCGTGCCGCGCATCTGGGAGAAGGTCCTGGCCCAGGTCAACATCAAGCTCGACTCGGCGTCGCCGCTGAAGCGCGCCGTCACCCGGTTCTGGCTGCGCGTGGCCGACCGCATCGGCGACACGCTGGTACGCACCGGGGGCGTCCACACCACCGGCACGCGGCTGCTCTACGGTGCCGGCTGGCTGATGTGCTACCGGTCGCTGCGCGAGCGGCTCGGGATGCGCCGCGTCCGCTACGCCGCCTCCGGCGCCGCGCCGATCGCGCCCGCCGTGCTCAAGTTCTACATGGGCATCGGCGTGGCCATGCACGAGGTGTACGGCATGAGCGAGAACACCGCCATCGCCACGGGCAACAGGCCTGGCCGCATCAGGCTCGGCACGGTCGGCGAACCACAGCCGGGCACCGACCTGCGCATCGACGAGCTCACGGGCGAGATCCTCACCCGGCATCCGGGCACGTTCGCCGGGTACTGGGGCAATCCGCGCGCCACCGCCGACGTGCTGGACGAGGACGGCTGGCTGCACACCGGCGACGTCGGCGAGTGGGTGGAGGGCACGCACGTCCGCATCACCGACAGGATGAAGGACATCCTGATCACCGCGGGCGGCAAGAACGTCGCGCCCAGCGAGGTGGAGAACGCGCTGAAGGCCTCGCCGTACGTGAAGGAGGCGGTGGTGATCGGCGACCAGCGGCCCTACCTGGTCGCGCTGATCGGCATCGAGCTGGACACCGTGGGGGAGTGGGCGCGCAGACGCGGCCTGTCCTACACGACCTACCGCGACCTGTCGGACAAGCCGGAGGTGCGCGAGCTGGTCCAGGGCATCGTCAACGACGTCAACGCGCATTTCGCCCGGGTCGAGCAGGTCAAGCGGTTCGCGTTCCTGCCCAAGGAGCTCGACCACGAGGACGGCGAGCTGACCGCCACCCAGAAGGTCAAGCGCAGCGCGATAGCCAAGCTCTTCGAGGAGCAGGTCGAAGGGATGTACCGCGGGTGATAGACGTTTTGGAGTCGGTCATCAGGGGGCTGGGCAACGGGTCGGTGTACGCGCTGCTCGCCCTCGGCTTCGTGATCATCTACAAGGCGACGAGGGTGATCAGCTTCGCCCAGCCCTCGCTGATGCTGGCGGGCGCGGTCGCGGTCAGCTACCTGGCCGAGGTCACCGGGTTCTACGCCGCCGTGCTGCTGGCCGCGCTGCTGATCGCGGGGGTCGCGCTGGCGATCGAGCGGATCGCGATCAGGCCGATGGTGGGCAGGCCTGTCTTCGTCGTCGCGATCATCACGCTGGGCGTCGACGTCGTGGTGCGAGTCGTCGTCAACGCCTTCATCGGCAGGGACGTGCGGCAGATGGGCGACCCGTGGGGCTTCACGCAGGTCTCGCTCGGCCCGCTGGTCGTGCAGACCAGGTGGCTGGCCATGCTCGCGGTCACGGCCCTGCTCGTGGGGCTGCTGTTCGCCTTCTTCCGCTTCACCAGGTACGGCCTGGCGATGCGGGCCGCCGCCTTCGACCAGGAGACCGCCCTGGCCCAGGGAGTGTCGGTCGGCATGGTCTTCGCGATGTCGTGGGGGCTGGCGGGCTTCCTGGCGGCGATCGCCGGGATGTTCGTCGGCACCGGCCAGGGCGTGGAGCAGCTCACCTGGATCATCGCGCTCAAGGCGCTGCCGGCGATCATCGTGGGCGGGCTCGACTCCCTCGGCGGCGCGGTCGTCGGCGGGCTGGCGATCGGCGTGGTCGAGTCGCTGTTCCAGAGCTACCAGGGCGAGTTCGCGCCGTGGCTGGGGCAGAACTTCGCGGTGGTCACGCCGTACGTCGTGATGCTGCTCGTGCTCCTGGTCAGACCCTACGGCCTGTTCGGCACGAGAGAGGTGGAGCGGGTATGAGCGAGAGCGAGACGCCGACGAAGGAGCGCGCCCGCGAGCAGGCGCGGGCCCGCGACATACCGACCGGACGGTCTCGGCGGCCGCGCGGGCGGCCGCTGCTCTACACCGCCTACACCCAGGACATGGCGCTGTTCGACACCAGGGCCAAGAAGGTGTGGACCGCGCTGCTCGTGCTGGCCGCCTTCGGGCTGTCGGTGGTCCTGGCCGACCGCTCGCTGGAGGTGCTCGCCGGGGCCTACGTGCTGGCGATCGGCGCGATCGGGCTCAACATCGTCACCGGCTACGCCGGTCAGGTCTCGCTCGGCCACGCCTTCTTCGTCGCGATCGGCGCCTACACGGGGGCCGCGCTCTCGGGCCCTCCAGGCGGCAGGACGATCGGCCTCGGCGTCGCGGAGATCTGGATCTGGCTGCCCGCCGCGGGCCTCGCCGCCGCCGTGGCGGGCGTGCTGGTCGCGCCGCTGGCGACCCGGCTGCGCGGACTCTACCTCGCCGTCGTGACGCTCGGCCTGGTCTTCCTCGGCGAGCACATCTTCAAGGAGTGGGACAGCCTCACCGGCGGCCCAGGCGTCGGCCGCTCGGCCGCGGTGCCCCAGCTCTTCGGCGTGCGGCTGGACGAGGACGGCCCGCTCGGCACCCGCGAGCAGCTGCTCTACCTGCTGATGCTGACCGCGCTCGTGCTCTTCGCGCTGGCCGCCCGCAACCTGGCCCGCTCCCGCGTCGGCCGGGCCTTCATGGCCATCCGCGACCGCGACATCGCCGCCGAGGTCATGGGCGTGCCGCTGACCCGCTACAAGGTGCTGGCCTTCGGCATCTCCTCCTTCTACGCCGGCTGCGCGGGAGCGCTGCTCTACAGCATCACCGGCTTCGTCGAACCCGGCTCCTTCAGCCTGCTGCTGTCGGTGCAGTTCATCGCGATGGTGCTGATCGGCGGGGTCGCCACGGTGTCGGGCGCGATCGCGGGCGCGCTGTTCATCTCGCTGCTGCAGCCGCTGACCAGGTCGCTGCCCGCGCTGGTGCCCTTCGTCAGCGGCGACACCACAGTCACACCCAACGTCTTCCAGGTCGAGACGGTCCTGTACGGCCTGCTGATCATCCTGTTCCTCGTCTTCGAGCCGCGCGGCCTGTTCGGCATCTGGATCCGCGTGCGCAACTACTGGAAAGCCTGGCCGTTCTCCTACTAAGAAAGGAAAATCGAGTGAAGAGTCGCTATGTCGTGACCGGCGTCGCGGTAGTGGCCCTTCTGTCCGCTTGCGGCGTCATCCGGGGGGACGACGAGGGCAGCAAGGGCGGTGGCGGCGCAGCCGTGGCCACGGGAGTCACCAGCGAGCCGTGTCCCAAGGCGGTCGACAAGAACAAGGGTTGCATCTACCTCGGCACGATCTCCGACCTCACCCAGGGGCCCTTCGCGGCGCTGGCCGTCCCCATCACCGACGCCCAGAAGGCCTTCTGGAAGCGGGTGAACGCCGCGGGCGGCATCGGCGGCAAGTACGAGGTCGACGTCGAGACCTACGTCAGGGACAACAAGTACAACCCCGAGACCCACCGGCAGGTCTACAACGAGATCAAGGACAAGGTGCTCGGCCTGGCGCAGACGCTCGGCTCGCCGACCACCGCCGCGATCATCGACGACCTCAAGGCCAACAGCGTCGTGTCCGCTCCCGCCTCGTGGACCTCGGCGTGGGAGTTCGAGGATGTCATCGTCGAGACCGGGTCCAACTACTGCATCGAGGCGATGAATTCCGTCGACTACGCGATGGAGGTCTACCAGCCCAAGAGCGTGATGGCGGTGCACCTGGCGGGCGACTACGGCGCCGACGCCGCGGCGGGCGCGAAGATCGCCGCCGAACGCAACAAGCTGGAGTTCACCGCGGTCGAGACCCCGCCGGGAGCCACCGAGCAGGGCCGCGCGATCACCGAGATCACCAAGAACAAGCCCGACCTGGTGATCCTGACGACCGGGCCCGCCGACGCGGCGGCCATCATCGGCCAGTCGGCCGCGGCGGGCTACAAGGGGCGCTTCATCGGCACCGGGCCGACGTGGAACCCCGCCCTGCTCAAGTCGCCGGCCGCGCCCGCGCTGAAGGCGCTGTACGAGCAGTCGTCACCGGGCAAGCCGTACGGCTCGGACACCCCGGGACACGAGGCCATGCGTGAGGCGCTGCCCGGAGTGACGCCGAACGACGGCTACACCTCGGGCTGGGCCTGGTCCTACCCGCTCAAGGCGGCGCTGGACAAGATGGTCGCCGGGGGCGACGTCAGCCGCAAGGGCCTGCTGGCCGCGGTCAAGACGCTCTCGACCGTCGACTACGAGGGCATGCTGCCGGCCGAGGCGGGCAACTTCGCCGGCGACGCCAACGCCGCCACCTTCCGCCAGACGCTGATCAACAAGGTGGACGAGTCGGCGCCCACCGGGGTCGCGACCGTCAAGGACTTCTTCACGGGAGCGACCGCGCAGGGATACACGATGGACGGCCCCTGCTTCACCAAACTGTCCTGATCAGCACGGTCCTGATCGGCGCGGGGGGCGCGGCCGTTGGCTAGTGTCGGAGACATGCGACTCGTTGCCAGCAGGTTCGTGCCCCTTGCGGCTTTCGCCGTGGTCGTCTTCGCCAGTGGATGCAGCGAGATCAACGCGACGGTCGACAAGGCCCAGGCTTGCTTGGAGGCCCCCAAGATAGTCTCGGAGACCGTCGCCAAGATCAGCGGCCTGGTCGACGACCCCGCCGCGATGGAGAAGGAGCTCGACGCCGCCGCCAAGAAGCTCGGCGAGGTGGCCGACACGGCGTCCAACACCACGCTCAAGCAGGCCACGGACGATCTGGCGGCCAGCCTGGGCAAGCTCGACGTCACCAGCGCCAACCAGGCGGTCGACGCCGTTCAGCAGGTCGGCAACGAGACCGCCGCGTACCTGACCAAGCTGAAGGAGGCCTGCAGCTAGGCCTCGCCCGACAGGTGGGCGGCCAGCAGTCCGGCGCCGAAGTCGGCGCCGGGCCGCCTGATGACGGTGTGCGCGTGGTTGGCGGCGTCCTGGGTGTTGTCGTACTCCACGAGCAGCCCGGGGCCCTGGATCCGGTAGTAGTGGCCCGCGCCCGGCGAGAGCGCGCCCGCCCACGCGAAGGAGAAGGCGGCGGGCTCGTGCGCGCCGCGCAGCGACGGGGCCAGGCGATCCAGGTAGACCTCCAGCAGCCTGCCCAGCAGGTCGCGCTGGGCCGGGGCGAGCGAGCCGCCGCGCACGCCTGCCGGCTCCAGCGCCGCGACCACCGGGGAGGTGCCGGTGAGGATGTCCGACGGCGCCACGTCCGCGACGACCGCCTGATCGCGCAGCGTCGGCGGCAGGCCGGTCACCAGCGCCCTGGCCAGCTCCTCCTCCAGCGGCAGCGGTCTGACCACGGCCGCCGCGCCGTACCGGACGGTCGCCGGGTTCGCGCCGAGGAACAGCGGCGCGACCTCCACCCGCCCGCCCGCGATCGTCGCCGTGACCGACACGTGGTGGCCCTCGAAGCGCCAGCCCCACTCCTCGGCCCCCGGCCTGCCGAAGATCGCCAGGTGGTAGTCGTCGCTGTGGCGGCCGTTGCGTCCTCCCTCGTCGAGGTCGAGCACCTCCTCCATCGCCATGATGGTCACGACCTGCGCGAACGCGTGCCGTGACAGCGCGGTGGCCAGCAGCAGGTGCGCCGCCTTGCGCGCGTCGCGGCCGAGCCCGAGCAGCGACGCCCCGGGCCTGGACGTGGGCAGATAGGTCCAGCGCAGCCGCAGCGGGTCGCCGAACTCGTGGGCGGCCGCCAGTCGCTGCTCGGGGGTCAGGCAGGCAAGGAACCGGGACGCTGTCTCCGCCATGAGCATGGCACCAGGATCGCCTATCCCGGCTTCTCTAGGGGAAATGGGGTCGATTTAGCGTGGACCCATGAACGGCACCGAGCCCGATCCCCGGTTCACCCTCGCCAACGAGAGGACCTTCCTGACCTGGTTGAGCACGTCGCTGGCGCTGTGCGCGGGCGGCGTGGCGATGGCCGCGGTCTCCGACGACATCTTCGTGCCGTGGGTGCGCACCGCGCTGGCCGTCCTGCTGGTCCTGCTCGCCGCGCTGGCCGCGGGCATGGCCTACCCGCGCTGGCGCAACATCCAGCGCGCGCTGCGCAACCAGACGCCGCTGCCGCCGCCGGCACTGGCCGCCGTCTTCGGGTACGGCGTGGCCGCCGTCGCCGTCGTGGCGCTCGTGCTCATTCTGATGGCCTGACCGTGTCGACCGAGATCTGGGATCCGGGGCTGCAGAGCGAACGCACCCGTCTGGCCTGGGTGCGTACCGCCGTCGCCCTGTCCACCGGCGGCCTGGCCGCGGCGGGGCTGGGCGCGCGCGCCGGGCTCGGCCCGTTGTTCATCGCGGTGTTCGCGCTGGCCGCGCTGTGCGGAGGGATCCTGCTGGCGCGCACCGCCGCCCGCTTCCGCCACGTCCAGCGGGCCCTGCACAACGGCGATCCGCTCGACAGCAGGCCCGACGCGCTGGCGGCCTGGATCGGCACCCTGTGCGTGGTGGGCGGCTCGGTCTGCCTGGTCGTCACCATGAGCCTGGCCCACCGCTGAGCACTCCTCCAGGGCGTTTCTTGCCATGTCAACGGGTTGCGAGGGCGGCTGGTAGAGGCGGACACTCGTAGAAGACCAGCTCGGAGGTGATCCACGTGCACGAAGGGTACGACGCACGGGAGACGTGGCCGTTCGAGTGTCAGTGCTGCTGGCACACCTGGCAGGAGGAGTACCTCGTCAAGCACACCACCGACAGCCACGGCAACGACGTCGAGGTGTGGCTGAGGTCCGGGGTGGCCGTCCAGCCGGCGACCTCCGACAGGAGCTGTCCGAAGTGCGGGGCGGTCCAGATCACGACCTTCCCCCCCGGATACGCCACGCACCAGGAACCACCCGTGCCCGCCCCTCGCGAGGTGACACAGGACATGCCGCTGAAGTTCACCTGGCGCGCGGCGATCATGTGAACCACGCCTTCCACGGGCGCGGGGGGGGGGGGGGGCCCCCCCCCCCCCCCGGGGCGGGCCCCCCCCCCGCGCGGGGGGGGGGGGCGGCGGTGGGGGCCGGGCCGGGGGGGGGCCCCCCAGGCCCTCCCCCCGCCGGCCCCCCGCTGGCCCTTCCCACGGCGGGGGCGTCCTCGGCCCGGGTGGCGGCCTTCCTCCCACGCCCCCCCCCGGGGGGGGGGGGGGGGGGGCGCGCCCCCCCCCCCCGCGCCCGAGTAGGACGGCCCGAACAGGCGGAAGGGGTCAGGCCAGGCTGTCGAGCCAGGCCTGGTGCAGGCCCGCGAAGCGGCCCGCCGAGGCGATGAGCACCTCGGGCGGGCCGTCCTCGACGATCGTGCCCCGCTCCATCACCAGCACCCTGTCGGCGATCTCCACGGTCGACAGCCGGTGGGCGATGATGAGGGCGGTCCTGTCGGCCAGGATCGTGCGCAGCGCCCGCTGCACCAGCCGCTCGCTCGGCACGTCCAGCGACGAGGTCGCCTCGTCCAGGATGAGCACCGCCGGGTCGGCCAGGAAGGCGCGGGCGAAGGCCACCAGCTGGCGCTGGCCCGCCGACATCCGGCCGCCGCGCTTGCCGACCTCGGTGTCGTAGCCCTCCGGCAGCGCCGCGATGAACTCGTGCGCGCCGATCGCCTTGGCCGCCTCGACGACCTCGTGGAAGGAGGCGCTGGGCCTGCCGAAGCGGATGTTGTCGGCGACCGTGCCGGAGAACAGGAAGTTCTCCTGCGTCACCATCACCACCGCCCTGCGCAGCGTCGTATCGTCCAGCTCGCGCAGGTCGACCCCGTCGAGCAGCACCCGCCCGCCCGTCGGGTCGTAGAAGCGCGAGATGAGCTTGGCCAGCGTGGTCTTGCCCGCGCCCGTGGCGCCGACCAGCGCCACGCTCTGACCGGCGGGGATGGTCAGGTCGAGGCGCGGCATGATCGGCATCTCCGGCACGTAGGAGAACTCCGCGGCCTCGAAGCGCACCTGCCCGCGCGCCCTCGGCAGCTCGGCGCCCCGCGGAGGCTCGGGCACCGACGGCTCCTCCTCCAGCACGCCCGACAGCTTCTCCAGCGCCGCGCCCGCCGACTGCAGCGTGTTGTAGAACTGGCTGATCTCCTGCATCGGCTCGTAGAACTGGCGCAGGTAGAGCAGGAACGCGGCCAGCACGCCGACCGTGACCTCGCCGTGGAAGGCCAGCCAGCCGCCGTAGATCAGCACACCGGCGATCGTGAGGTTGCCGATGAGCTTGATGCCGGGCATGAACAGCGCGATCAGCTGCATCGCGCGGGCGTTGGCGTCGCGGTAGTCGGTGTTGAGCCGGCCGAAGATCTCCTGGTTGCGCGGCTCGCGGCGGAAGGCCTGGACGGCCTTGATGCCGGTCATCGACTCCACGAAGTGCACGATGACCAGCGCCACCGTCTCCCTCGTGCGCCGGTAGGTGATCGCCGACTGGCGCCGGAACCACCGGGTGAACAGCAGCAGCACCGGCAGCGGCACCAGCGCCACCAGGCCGAGGTGCACGTCGAGGATCAGCAGCAGCGCCGCCGTGCCGAACATCGTCAGCACCGCGGTGACCAGGCCGTCGAAGCCAGACTGCAGCAGCTCGGCGATCGCCTCGATGTCGGAGGTCAGCCGCGAGATGACCCTGCCGGAGGTGTACTTCTCGTGGAAGGCGAGCGAGAGCCGCTGGAAGTGGTCGAAGATCCTGCGGCGCAGCTCCAGCAGGATGTCCTGGCCGATCCGGCCCGACAGCTTGAGGAAGGCCTGCCTGGTCAGCGCCTGGGTGACGGCCGCGGCCAGGATGACCGCGATCACCGTCAGCAGCGTGGCCGGGCCCTGCCCGCGCACCATCGGCGGGATGCCCGAGTCGATGCCGACTTTCACCAGGTAGGGAATGGCCAGGCCGGCGCCGCTGGAGCAGATGATGATCGCGGTGAGCAGCGCGATCGCCCTGCGGTGCGGCCTGAGCAGGTCGGTCAGCAGCGCGCGCGACCGGGTTCGCAGCAGCAGCGAGACCTTCTCCGGCAGCTCGTCCTTGTTCTCCGAGGCGACGCCGCGCCAGTCGGTGGTGGCCGTCATGCCAGCGCTCCTTCCTCGGACAGGTCGGCGTCCTGCGCCAGCAGCGAGCGGTACTCGGGCACCTCGGCCAGCAGGTCCTGGTGCCTGCCGACATGCGTGATCGTGCCGTCGCGCAGCAGCGCCACCTTGTCGGCCAGCAGCACGGTCGAGGCGCGGTGGGCGACCACGATGCCCGTCGCCTCGCGCAGCACGTGGCGCAGCGCCTCCTCGACCAGCGCCTCGGTCTCCACGTCCAGCGCCGACAGCGTGTCGTCCAGCACGAGGATCTTCGGCTTGGACAGCACGGCCCTGGCCAGCGCCAGTCGCTGCCGCTGACCGCCCGACAGCGACATGCCCTGCTCGCCGATGCGGGTGTCGAGGCCCCACGGCAGGTCGTGGACGAACGTCGCCTGCGCCACCTCGATCGCCTCGCGCAGGTCGTCGTCGGAGGCGTCGCGGTGGCCGAGCGTGAGGTTCTCGCGCACGCTCATCGAGAACAGCGTGGGCTCCTCGAACGCGGTGGCCACCACCTCCCGCAGCGCGCTCAGCTTCAGCTCGCGCACGTCGTGGCCGTCGATGGTGACCCTGCCCGAGGTCACATCGATCAGCCGGGGGACGAGCGCGGTCAGCGTGGTCTTGCCCGAGCCAGTCGCGCCCACGACGGCCACGGTCTCGCCGGGCCGTACGTCGAGCCAGACGTCGTGCAGCACCGGGCGGTCGGCGCCGGGGAAGCGGAAGCCCACGCCCTCCAGCCGCAGGTGGCCGCGCGGGTGCTCGATCGTCTCCGTGCCGTCCTCGATGGCGGGGACGGTGTCCATGACCTCCATGACGCGGTCGGCGGAGGTCATCGACTCCTGCGCCATCGCCAGGATGTAGCCGAGGCTCGCGATCGGCCACACCAGCTGCAGCACCAGCGTGGTGAAGGCGACGAGCGAGCCCGTCGACAGCGAGCCTGAACCCACCGCGAGCGCGCCCAGCAGCAGGACCAGGGCGAGCGTGAGGTTCGGGATCACCTCGAGGAAGGTGAAGAAGCGGGCCGACAGCCCCACCTTGTCGATCGAGGTGGCGTAGACCTTGCGCGCGGAGTCGTCGAAGGTGTCGAAGACGTGGTGGCGGCGGCCGAACGCCTTGATCGTGCGGATCCCGATCGCCGACTCCTCGACGAGCGTGGCCAGGTCGCCCTGCTCGTCCTGCACCTGGCGCGAGATCTTGATGTACTTCTTCTCGAAGCGCAGCGACACCCAGACGATGGGTACGGCCGAGGCCGCCACCAGCAGGCCGAGCGGCCAGTACATGTTCAGCAGCACGATCGTCACCGTGGTGAGCTGGATGACGTTCATTACCAGGAAGAGCATGCCGAAGCCGAGGAAGCGGCGGATGGTCGACAGGTCGGTCGTGGCGCGCGAGAGCAGCTGGCCGGACTGCCACTCGTTGTGGAAGGCCATCGGCAGGCGCTGCAGGTGCTCGTAGAGGTCGTCGCGGATCTCGGTCTCGAGGCCGAGGACGGGCTTGGTCTGCACCCATCGCCTGAGAAAGATCATCAACGCTTCGGCGACGCCGACGCCCAGGGCGAGCACTCCCAGGGGGAGCAGGTCGGCGCTCTGCTTGGCGTCGATCACCTCCTTGCCCACCAGGGGAAAGGTGATGCTGGCGGCGATTCCGAGGATGGCCACCAGCCAGATGAACACGAGCTTGCCGAGGTGGGGGCGTAGGTAGGACCGCATACGCCACAGGGAGTTGGAGGAGAGCAGGGGACGGCTGGGTATGTTCGTATCGGGAGGCATCACCATCTAGGTTAATCCTTGGGATCAATCCATTTATTTGCTTCCGCGCCGCAACATCGCGACCACGAGACAGGCCGTCGCCCCCGTCGACAGGACGGCCCGGACGAGGTTCCACGCCACCCACGGGCCCTCGAACTGCGCTCTCGTGACGGTCCCCGCGGCGAGCCCGTCGTTGAGCGGGACGTTGATCGCCGAGGTGGTCACGAAACCGATCAGATAAAGGGCCCATCCCGCCAGGATCCACAGGACGGCAGGTCTGGCGCGGCGGTGACGGATCAGTGCCCACAGGGGCAGAACGGCCGCGGCCAGGAACGGCACGAGAAAGCCGGGGTTGATGATGGCGGTGTTGATCTGGTTCATCACGGCGACGAAGGCGCGGTCGTCGACGGCCGCCAGGCCGGGCATGACCGCGATGGAGAAACCGTAGTAGGTGCCGGCGATCAGGCCGGTCGCCAGCGCGGAGAGGCCCACGATGATTCGCATGCACGTATTCAACGGCCGAGGGCGGCCCGCCCGCCATCGCTGAGACGCTCGCCCGCATGTCCCGCCGTATCACCGGCGGACACCCTTGACCCGCGTGCGACGGTCTCCATGCCACACCCAGACCCGCACGTGAGGCCCTGTCGGTGACCGTGGAAAGGTGCAGCTCAGCAGATTGCGGCCGCGCTCGATCAGAGCCCGCATGACGGCCGCCACCGTGGTCGGCTTCGGCGTCATCCTGCTCATCGGCGTCGTGACGCTCTGCCTGACCGTCCCCGGCTGGGTGCACGACCAACTGGTCAACCGGGCGGCCCAGGCCAGCAGGCACCTCACCCTTCTCGTCGACGACCAGCCGGTGCGCGGCCCGATCCCGCCGCAGCACGGAGTGTCGCTGCTGCAGGTCGTGGACGCGCGCGGCAGGGTGGTGGCCGCCGGCGCCGCGCTGGAGGGCCGGCCCCCGCTCACCACCGTCCGGCCTGACGGAGGCGACCCCAGGGTGCAGACGCGGGTGTGCGGCACGGGCGGGGACGGCTGCCTGATCGTCGTCGGCACCGCCAACAGGACGACCCCGTACGGCCCGGTCATCGCCTACGCCGCGGTCGGGGAGTCGATCCTGATGAACGTCCCGCTGCTCGCCGCGGTCCTGTCCCTCGTGTCGGCCGTACTGACGGCGCTGCTGGGGTGGGCCACGTGGATCGGCGTCGGCAGGGTCCTGGCCCCGGTCGAGCGCATCAGATCGGGCCTGGAGCAGATCAGCGCCACCGAGCTGAGCGACCGCATGCCGGTGCCCGACACCGGCGACGAGGTGGCCGGACTCGCCATCACCGTCAACGACACGCTGGCGCGCCTGGAGGACGCGGTCGACCGGCACCGGCGCTTCGTCTCCGACGCCTCCCACGAGCTGCGCACGCCGTTGACCGCGATGATGGTGCGGCTGGAGGGCAGATCCGAGGGGGAGGACTGCGAGCTGATCATGGGGGAGGTGCTGGGTGACGCCCAGCGGCTGTCGGCCATCGTCCAGGACCTGCTGCTCATGGCGCGTCTGGACGCGGGCGTGCGCGCTCCCTACGAGCTCCTCGACCTCGGCAAGCTGGTGGCCGACGAGGTCGGCAGGCGCCCCTCACGCCTGCCGTTCACCACCTCGATCGAGCCTGGCCTGATGGTGCGCGGCAACCGGCTGCGGCTGGACAGGCTGCTGACCAACCTGCTGTCCAACGCCGACAGGTACGGCGAGAACGCCGTCCACGTCACAGTCGCGCGCGACGGTCCCGACGCGGTCGTCGAGGTCGCCGACGACGGCCCCGGCATCCCCGCCGACCAGCGCGAGGCGGTCTTCCGGCGCTTCACCAGGCTCGACACGGCCCGCTCGCGCGACATCGGCGGCACCGGCCTGGGCCTGCCGATCGCCCGCGACATCGCCACCGCGCACGGCGGCACGCTCCAGGTGGCCGACAGCCGGGACCGAGGAGCCCGTCTCGTCCTGCGCCTGCCGTTGAGGTGATCCGTCATGGACAATCCGGACATGAGTGATCCACTGTTCGAGCGGGACACCGCTCCCGAGGCCCTTGATCTCGTCGCCCGCGCCGCCGCCGCCTTTCTCGGCTCGTTGAACGAGCGCCCCGTCCACGACCACACCGCCGACCACCTCATGGACCTGCTGGAAGGACCGCTCCCCGACAAGGGCGAGGGCACGCTGACGGCCGTCGAGGAGCTGCTCGCCGTGGGCACCCGGGCCTCCACCCAGACCTCGGGACCGCGCTTCTTCCATTTCGTCGTCGGCGGTGCCACACCCGCCGCGCAGGCGGGCGACTGGGTGACCGCGCTGCTCGACCAGGCCAGCGGTCTGCACCTGACCTCGCCGCTGGCCGCGAGGGCGGAGAAGGTGGTGCTGGCCTGGCTGAAGGAGCTGTTCGGGCTGCCCGAGCCGTACGGGGGAGTGCTGACGCCGAGCGCGACCTTCGCCAACCTGACGGGCCTGACGTGCGCCCGGCAGTGGTGGGGTGAGCGGCACGGCGTCGACATCACCTCGCAGGGACTGGCGGGGCTGCCGCGGATGCCGGTGCTGGCCGGTGGCTACATCCACCCCAGCAGCCGCAAGGCGCTGCAGATCCTCGGCGTCGGCCGGGACGGCGTGACGGTGTGCGCGCGCGACGACGCCGGCAGGGTGGACCTGGCCGCGATGGAAAGGGCGCTGGCCGAGCTCGACGGGCCCGCCGTGATCGTCGGCAACGCGGGCGAGGTCAACACCGGCGACTTCGACCCCATCGCCGACCTGGCCGACCTCGCGGAACGGTATGGCGCGTGGCTGCACGTGGACGGCGCGTTCGGGCTCTTCGCCGCCGCCTCGCCGCGGCTGCGGCACCTCGTGGAGGGTGTCGAGCGCGCCCACTCCGTCATCGCCGACGGCCACAAGTGGCTGAACGTCCCCTACGAGAGCGGTTTCGCCTTCGTCCGCGACCAGGACCTGATGTTCAGGTCGTTCGGCGCGTGGGGCGCCCACTACCTGCCCTCCGACGTCAACTACAACAACCTCGGCCCCGAGTCCTCCCGCAGGGCGCGGGCCTTCCCGATCTGGGCGACCCTGCGGGCGTACGGCAGGCAGGGCTACGCCCAGCTCGTCGAGCGCCACCACGACCTGGCCCTGCGCCTGGGCGCGGCCGTGGACCAGGCCCCCGACCTGGAGCTGCTGGCCCCGGTCACGCTGTGCGTGGTGTGCTTCCGCTACGCGCCGCCGGGCGTGGCGGAGGGCGAGCTGAACGAGCTGAACCGCCGGATCGGCGAGGAGCTGATCGCCGACGGGCGCTACTACGCGGGCATCACCACCTACAGGGGGATGACCGCCCTGCGTCCCGCGATCGTCAACTGGCGCACGACCGAGGAGGACATCGACGGCCTGGTGGCGGTGCTGAGGGAGATCATCGCCCGCGTCCACCAGGCCGGTTAGCGGTCAGGAGGCCGAGCCCATGGCGATCGTCTCGGCGACCTCGGCGTGGCGCTCGGCCTCCTCGGCGGCGAAGCGCTCGGCGTCGAGCTTTTCGGCGATGTCCTCGTCCTGCTTCATCAGCGCCTCGAGCGACTGACCCGCCATCTCCAGCACGCCCATGTCCGCGTACGCCTGCTGCAGGCGCGGCGACCACAGCCCGATGTCCTTCACGCACGGCACGATCCTGCTGAACAGCAGCGACCTGAACAGCCGCAGGTACTCCGACTGGTCGACGGCCCGCATCGCCTCGGCCACCTCGGCCTGCGACAGGCCGAGCGTCTCCCAGGTCTCCTTGCCGCGCAGCCGGTCGCGCATGAGGTAGCAGCCCTCGATGACGAAGTCCTCGCGCTCGCGCAGCTCGCTCTCCGACAGGTTGCTGTAGTAGTCACGCAGCGCCATCCGCCCGAACGCGACATGCCTGGCCTCGTCCTGCATGACGTAGGCGAGGATCTGCTTGGGCAGCGGCTTGGTGGTGATGTCGCGCATGACGCCGAAGGCCGCCAGCGCCAGGCCCTCGATCAGCACCTGCATCCCCAGGTACGGCATGTCCCACCTGGAGTCGGTCAGCGTGGAGTCGAGCAGCGCCTTGAGGTGCTCGTTGATCGGGTAGGCCAGGCCCACCTTCTCCTGCAGGAAGCGCGCGTAGGTCTCGGCGTGCCTGGCCTCGTCCATCGTCTGGGTGGCGGCGTAGAACTTGGAGTCGAGGTCGGGCACCGACTCCACGATCCGGGCCGAGCAGATCATCGCGCCCTGCTCGCCGTGCAGGAACTGGGAGAACTGCCACGCGGCACCGTGCCTGCGCACCTCGGCGCGGGTCTTGTCGTCCATGCGCTCCCACAGCGGCGTGCCGTAGATGGCGATGGTGGTGTCGGGGATGCCGAGCACGTCATAGGGGTCGACCTCGAGGCCCCAGTCGATCCTCTTGACGGAGTCCCACTGCTTGTCCTTGCCCTTCTGGTACAGGGCCAGCATGCGGTCTCTGCCGTCGTCGTACTCCCAGGTGAAACGGCTGGACCCGGCCATGTCCACGTTCCACGTGGAGAGCTCTGCGGGAATCGTGTAGAGATCGTGCGTCGACATGCGGCCTCCAGAGGGGACGTACACCGTACGTATGCCTCCGAGAGTTGCACGTACGGTGTACGTGCGTCAATAGAATGAGCTATGCCCACCGAGCCGCTCTCCCGCGCGCGTATCGTCGCCGCCGCGATCGACCTCATCGAGCGTGAGGGCGCGGACGCGGTGTCCATGCGCAGGATCGCCGCCGACCTGAACGTCGGCGTCATGTCGCTCTACAACCACGTGCCCAACAAGGCCTCGCTGCTCGACGGCGTCGCCGAGTCGGTGCTGTCGCAGATCGAGTTCACCGACGACCCCGGCGCCCACTGGACCGACAGGGTGCGCATGCAGGCCAGGGCCTTCCGGCAGATCGCCCACCACTACCCGCGCTCCACGATGCTGGTGGTCAGCCGCCAGCTCCACTCCAACGCGGGGCTGTTCCCCGTCGAGCGGGCGCTGACCACGCTGCGCCAGGCGGGCTTCGACGGCGCCGACGCGGTGCGCATGCTGCGGCTGTTCATCGCCTACGTGATCGGCTCGCTGCTGCGCGAGGTGGGCGTCACGCCGACGTTCGCGCCCGTGCCGGGCGCGCCACCGGTCCGCGACGTGGACCCCGAGCTGTTTCCCCAGGTCAGCGAGCTCGCGTCGCTGCTCGGCTCGTGCGACCACGAGGAGGAGTTCGACTTCGGCCTCGAACTGCTCATCCAGGCCATCGCCGTCCATCTGGAACGGAAGGGCACCCGGGGCTGAGCCCGGATGCCCTCCCTGGGCAGTCGCCACTTCCCCTCGGCGGCTGCCTCAGTACCAGTTGTGCGACCTGAAGTGACCCCAGGCGCCGCACGGCTTGCCGTACCGGCCCTTGATGTACTGCAGGCCCCAGCGGATCTGGGTGGCGGGATTGTGCCGCCAGTCGCTTCCGGCACCCGACATCTTGCCCGCGGGCAGCGCCTGCGGGATGCCGTAGGCCCCCGAACTCGGGTTGTGCGCCCGATGGTTCCAGTTGCTCTCCCTGGTCCAGAGGCTGTCCAGGCACTGGAACTCCCGCATCGACCACGACCTGCGCACCACGAGGTCGAGGGCGATCCGCTTGTTGGTGTCCTTGCCCGGCAGCACGGGCCGCGCCTTCGGCTCGGCTTTGGTCTCCCACGTGGCCGAATGGATCACGTGGGGCGCCACCTGCACCGTCCAGGTCCGCTGGTGGACCAGCCCCGGTGACCAGGTCCGCTGGTGGACCGTCCCGGGCGACTCCGCGTCGGCCAGGGCGATCGTGGATGTCCCGCCGGTGAACGCCGCTGAGGCGATCACCACGGCGAGAGCGCGTTTGCTGTCCAACTCGATCCTTGCTGTCAGGTCGCGTGCGGGCGGGCTCCTGCGAGCAGGAGCCCTGCCGACCCGCGCCCGTGGCTCGGACGAGGATGGCCCGCGCGGCCTTCCAGGACCTTTTCCCGTCCGATCTGGCTGGACGGCCCGGAAGGCACCGCGACGATGTCTCTAGGCGGTTTCTAATACGCCATGTCGCCACAGGTGCGTGATCTCAGACGCCACAAGAAGAGGACTTTGCCGCTGAGCGGTCTCGCCTTGAGCGGGCCCGGCGGCGGGCTGACCATGATTATCCGAACACCGGACGCGGAGATCGGCAGCATCCGCGGCCGTGGGCGCGAGGTCTTCTCGCCGAGCCGTTCAGTAGGGTCGCCTCATGAATCTCCGTGACATTCCGGTCCGCACGCTCGCGGACTCTCCGACCACCCTGGCCGAGCTCACCGGCGACAAGGCCCTGCTCATCGTGAACGTGGCCTCCAGGTGCGGCCTGACCCCGCAGTACACCGGCCTGGCCGAGCTCCAGCGGCAGTACGGCCCGCGCGGCTTCAGCGTCGTCGGCGTGCCGTGCAACCAGTTCATGGGCCAGGAGCCCGGCTCGGCCGAGGAGATCCAGGAGTTCTGCTCCACCACCTACGGCGTCGACTTCCCGCTGCTGGAGAAGTCCGACGTCAACGGCGAGGGCCGCCACGCGCTCTACGGCCAGCTCACCGCCACGCCCGACGCCGACGGCGAGGCGGGCGACATCCAGTGGAACTTCGAGAAGTTCCTCGTCGACCGCGAAGGGTCGGTCGTGGCCAGGTTCAGGCCCGGCGTCGAGCCCTCCGACCCCACGCTCGTCACGGCGATCGAGAAGCTTCTTTGAGTGGCGGGTCCTGCCCGTGTGGGCTGCCCGCGGCCTACGAGGAGTGCTGCGGGCGGCTGCACCGCGGCGAGGCGGCCGCCGAGACGGCCGAGCAGCTCATGCGCTCGCGCTTCAGCGCCTTCGCCGTGGGCGACGCCGCCTACCTGCTCAGGAGCTGGCACCCCTCGACCAGACCGGCCGAGGTCACCTTCGAGCCCTTCCTGCGGTGGAAGAAGCTGACGATCGTGAGCACCAGCGGCGGCGCGGCCGGTGACACCGAGGGGACCGTGGAGTTCCGCGCCCGCTTCAGCCAGGCGGGCAGGGCGGGCGAGTTGCAGGAGGTCAGCAGGTTCGCCAGGCACGAGGGCGCCTGGGTCTACCTCACGGGCGAGGCCCGCAGCTCCCGCGCACGATGAGCTCGGTGGGCAGCAGCACGCCGCGCGGGCGGCGGGCGCCCGCCCTCAGCACCAGTTCGGCCGCCCGGTAGCCGAGGTCCTGGCCGGGCTGGGCGATGACGGTCAGCGGGGGAGAGCACAGCTCGGCCCACGGCACGTCGTCGTACATCACCAGCGACAGGTCGCCGGGGATGCGCAGGCCGAGCTCGCGCGAGGCGAGCACGGCGGCCTCGCCCAGCGCGCTGCCGCCGGCCAGCAGCGCGGTGACGTCGCGGTGGCTCTGGAGCAGGCCGGAGGCGGCGGCGTAGGCGGAGTCGCGGCTGCCGCCGGCGAACACGATCAGCTCCTCGTCGGCCAGCGGGCCCAGCGCCTGCCTGAAGGCGGCCACGCGGCGGGGGTGCCCTGGACCGCCGAGGTAGGCGATGCGGCGGTGGCCGAGGCCCTTGAGGTACTGCACCGCCGTGCGGACGCCCGAGCGGTCGTCGGCCAGCACGGTGGGAATGTCGGCCAGCACGGTGGGGACGGGGCCTTCGGCCCTGGGCGGAGTGCGCACCCCGTCGAGCAGCAGGAGCTCGTCGAGAGGGTCGTCGGCGGGCTCCTGCTCGGGCTGCTCGCCGACGAAGACCACCGTCATGCCCGCCCTGATCGCCGGGCCCCACGCCTCGGCGTCGCCCGAGGGCACCGCGATCACCCTGTCGACGCTCTGCTCCAGCAGCATGCCGATGAGCTCGGCCTCCTGCTCGGGGTCGTCGCCCGTCGAGCCGACCACGACGGGCTCGCCCGCCGAGCGGGCGCACGCCAGCACGCCCTCGGCGAGCTTGCCGTACAGGGTGTCGGTCAGGTCGGGCACCAGCAGGCCGATGCCGCCGGTGCGCTGCTGGCGGAGGTTCCGCCCCAGCGCGCTGGGGCGGTAGTCGAGGTGCGCGGCCACGGCGAGCACCCGCTCGCGGGTCTCGTGGCTGGCCGATCCACCGGACAGCACCCGGGAGACGGTGGCGACGCCAACGCCCGCCGCCTCGGCCACGTCCTTGATGGTGGTGCGCTTCATGGAAACGATTCCAGCACTTGTTCCGTAAGGTTTCCAGCTCGAATGGATAACATCGCCTGGTCCCTTGACAGGGATGTCCCTTTCGGGTGAGATGCATGAAAACGTATCCACAGTGAGTGACACCCCCACGAACGTCCGGGTTCCGGCCCGTTGCGCGAAGGACTGTGATGGCATCCATCGTTCTGAAAAACGTCGACAAGATCTACGCCGGTGGCGTGAAGGCCGTGGACGCGCTCAACCTTGAGATCAAGGATGGCGAGTTCATGGTGCTGGTCGGCCCCTCGGGCTGCGGCAAGTCGACCGCGCTGCGGATGATCGCCGGTCTCGAGGACATCAGCGGCGGCGAGATCTCCATCGGCGAGAAGGTGGTCAACCACCTGCCGCCGAAGGACCGCGACATCGCGATGGTGTTCCAGAACTACGCGCTCTACCCCCACATGACCGTCGAGGAGAACCTCGCCTTCGGTCTGAAGCTCCGCAAGATGCCCAAGCCGGAGATCCAGAAGCGCGTCAACGACGCTGCCAAGATGCTCGGCCTCGAGACCTACCTCAAGCGCAAGCCCGCCGCCCTGTCCGGTGGTCAGCGCCAGCGTGTGGCCATGGGCCGCGCCATCGTCCGCGAGCCGCAGGCCTTCCTCATGGACGAGCCGCTGTCGAACCTGGACGCCAAGCTCCGTGTCTCCATGCGCGCCTCGCTCAACCAGATGCACGAGCGCCTCGGCGTCACCACCGTCTACGTCACGCACGACCAGGTCGAGGCCATGACCCTCGGTGACCGCGTCTGCGTGCTGCGCGACGGTCTGCTCCAGCAGGTCGACACCCCGCAGAACCTGTTCGACAAGCCGGTCAACCTGTTCGTCGCCGGCTTCATGGGCTCGCCGTCCATGAACTTCGCGACCGCGGAGCTGGTGCGCGACGGCGACGGCGCCGCCGTGTCCTTCGCCGGCTTCAAGCTGCCGATCCCCGAGTCGACCTTCAGCGACAAGCCCGGCCTCGACCAGTACATCGGCAAGAAGCTCATTCTCGGCATCCGCCCCTCCGACTTCGAGGACTCCAGCGCCGCCGGCAACCACGCCAACGGCTGGGCGACGCTGCCCGCCAAGGCGGAGGTCACCGAGGAGCTCGGCTCCGAGATCAACGTCCTGTTCCTGATCGACGCCCCGCCGGTCGAGCACAAGGACACCATCGCCGCCCAGGACGCCGATGAGGACGAGGAGGCCGCGCTGCCGCTGGCCGGCGACAAGTCGCTGTGGACCGCCCGCGTCAACGCCCGCAGCCACGTCCGTCCCGGCCAGTCGATCGACCTGGTCGTCGACACGCACAACCTGCACTTCTTCGACGCCACCAGCGGCCTGGCGATCGGCCACGAGGCCAACCGCTAAGCCGATCCCACGAGCATCCCCCCGCCGCGACCCCCTCCCGCGGCGGGGGGATCGTGCTTTCCGCACACTCTAAAGCCAAAGAAGTCTTTGACATCAGCCAAATGTCAAAGCTATCTTTGGGGATGTGAAGATCACGGATCCGCGCGCCATGCGCGCGCTCGCCCACCCCCTGCGGCTCGACCTGATCGACCTGCTCGGCCGCATCGGCCCGGCCACCGCCGCCGAGTGCGCCAGGCGCCTGGGCTCCACCCAGGCCTCGTGCTCGTTCCACCTGCGGCAGCTGGCCAAGTACGGCTACGTCGTCGAGGCCGCCAGCGGCGACGGGCGCGAGCGGCCGTGGAAGGTCGCCGACCTGGAGCAGAGCTGGTCGGCCGGCCAGGGCGGCGTGGCCGCGGCCGAGCTGGAGCGGGTGTTCGTCGAGCGCGAGGCCGGCCGGATGCTCGACTGGTCGCGGACGCGCGATTCGGCCGCTCCCGAGTGGCGAGGCGCGGCCTTCCTCAGCGGCGTCACCGCCCCGATGACCGCCCCGGAGCTGGAGGAGGTGGGCGAGCGCCTGATGGAGGTGCTGGCGCCGTACATCGCCCGCGCGAAGGGCGAGGCCGCGGTTCCGCCGGACGCCAGGTTCGTGCGGGTCCTGCTGTCCGGCCTGCCGGTCCAGGAAGCCGGCGGCGAGCTGTGAAGGCGCTGCGCAACCCCCTCTTCCGCCGCCTGCTGGCCGGCGACGCCATCTCCAGCTTCGGTGACAGCGCGCTCTACCTGTCGCTCGGCATCTGGGCGAAAGACCTCACCGGGTCCGACGCGGCCGCCGGCCTGATCTTCCTGTGCCTCGCCCTGCCGGGGCTGTTCTCGCCCCTGTACGGCCATGTGGTCGACCGCGTGCGCCGCAAGCCGCTGCTGATCGCGATGAACGCCGCCATGGCCCTGGTCGTCACCGCCCTGTTACTGGTGCGCACGGCCGACCAGCTGTGGATCCTCTACGCCGTCGCCCTCGCCTACGGCGTCACCTTCTCCGTCCCCGCCTACGGCGGGCTGCTGAAGGACGTGCTGCCCTCCGACGAGGCCGCCGGCGCCAGAGCCGCGCTCATCACCGTGCGCCAGGGCGTGCGCATCCTGTCGCCGATCGTCGGCGCGGGCGTCTACCTCGGCTTCGGCGGCGGCGTGCTCGCCGTCATCGACGCCGCGACCTTCGTGATCGCCATCCTCTTCCTGGCCTCACTCAAGATCGTCGAGTCCGCGCCCGAACCCGCGGGCGAGCCGTTCCTTCCCTCCCTCACCGCGGGGTTCCGCTACCTGTGGCGGGTGCCGCTGCTGTTCCGGCTGGCCGTCGCCGAGGCGCTGCTCATGGCCACCGCGGGGCTCATGGACACCGCCGCCTTCGCCGCCATCGAACGCGGCCTCGGCCGGCCCGCGGCCTTCTTCGGCGTGCTCACCACCGTCCAGGGCGCGGGCTCGGTCGTCGGCGGCGTGCTGGCGGGCATGCTCGTCAAGCGGCTGGGGGAGTCGCGCGGCTCCGGCGCGGGCTACGCGCTGTTCGCGCTGGGCGCCGGCGCGTTCCTGGCGCCGTCGGCGGTGCTGTTCCTCGCCGGGGCGGCGCTGTACGGCCTGGCGATCCCGATCTTCTCCGTCGCCCTGGCCACCGCCCTGCACCTCTACGTGCCCTCCAGGCTCCAGGGCCGGGTGAGCGCGGCCACGGGCATGCTCAGCACGATCACCCAGACCGCCTCGATCGCCGCGGGCGCCGCGCTCATCGGGGTCGTGGACTACCGGGTCATGTACGGCGTGCTCGGCCTGACCGCCCTGGCCTGCGCCGCGCTCGTGCTCTTCCGCCCGGCCCCGGTGCCCGAGGTCGTCCCCTCCATCGCCGACGAGCGCCCCACACGTGCGGAAGAGACGATCGCGTCGTGAGCTATTCCCTGCCGAGCATGGTGGAGATCCGCTGGGTGAGGCGGCTCGGAATGAGCCTGCCCACCGCCACGATCGCCTTGTAGCGCAGGTCGGGGATCGAGACCACCTTGCCGAGTGCCAGATCCCGCATCGCCTCGTTCACCACGTCGTCGGCCTTCAGCCAGAGGAAGTCGGGAATGCCCGAGACGTCCATCGAAGCCCGCTGGTGGAACTCGGTCCGCACGAACCCAGGGCACAGGGCCATGATCCGGATCTTCGGGTGGTCCACCTCGGCGGCCGTCGACTCGCTGAAGTTGACCACCCACGCCTTGGAGGCGCTGTAGGTGCCGCGGTGGAAGAAGGCCGCCACCGACGCCACGTTGATCACCGCGCCCCTGCCGCGCGAGCGCATGCCGGGCAGCACGGCCAGCGTGAGCCTCAGCACCGCCTCGCAGTGCACCTTGAGCATGCGCGTCTCGTCCTCGACCGGCACCTCGAGGAAGTGACCTGGGTGGCCGAAGCCGGCGTTGTTGACGAGGAAGTCGACGCCGTCGCGCAGGCGGGCCTCGACGTCCTCAAGGCCCCGGTCGGTGGCCAGGTCGGCGGGCAGGACCTCGACGGCGACGCCGTACTTCTGCTTGAGCCGGTCGGCCGCCTCGGACAGCCGGCTCTCGTCGCGGGCGACCAGGACCAGCGAGAAGCCGTCGGCGGCCAGGCGGCGGGCGAAGGCCGCGCCGAGGCCGGCGGTCGCGCCCGTGATCAGTGCGGTAGGCATACGGCCAGCGTAACGCCCGCCCCTGACGGGCTCAGGCGTGGCGCGCGGCGGGGGAGGGCGGTCGCACTGTGAGAGGATCGACGACGTGTGCCGAGCGCTTCTGCTGATCGTCCATCACACCGCCTCGCCCGCCACGCACGAGCTGCTGGCCAAGGTGCGCGAGGGGGCCACGACCGACGAGATCGAGGGCGTCGACGTCGTCACCAGGGCCGCGCTCAACGCCACCGCCTCCGACGTCTTCGCCGCCGACGCGATCATCCTCGGGACCCCGGCCAACATCGGTTACATGAGCGGCGCGCTCAAGCACTTCTTCGACACGATCTACTACCCCTGCCTGGAGGAGACGCGGCGCCTGCCGTACGGGCTGTACCTGCACGGCAACAACGACGCGACCGGGGCGCTGCGCGCGGTGGAGTCGATCACGGGAGGGCTCGGCTGGGAGCGGGCGGCGGCGCCCGTCGTCGTGATCGGCGCCGTGACGAAGGCGGATCTGGAGGCGTGCTGGGAGCTGGGCGCGACGGTCGCCGCGACGATCAGTTCATGATCACGCGATCGATCAGATCCTCCACCTGGCCGTTGAGCCGCGCCCCCCGCGCCCACCCCGCGTAGTGGGTGAGAAAGACGACCGTCTCCCTCAGCTCCTCCACGCTCAGGTCGCCGGTGCGCAACGCGGTCTCCAGTTGCACCTCGACCGCCTCGTCGAGCCCCTGACCGACCAGCAGGCCGATGAGCAGCAACCGGCGGTCGCGGTCGCTGATCGCCTCGCGCGACCACACCTCGGCGAACAGGTGCTCCACGGTCATGGCGAAGTTGATCGGTTCGTTCATGCAGGACTCCGAGGGCGCGGGAGGAGGGTCCGAAGCTTCTTATCCTTCGCCAGTTCGGCGCGAAGAGATAGGTCTACGCCCAGTCATATTGGCCATGATCAGGTTGCGCAAACGTTACAGCAGGGTTGAGATGGCCAAGGAGGTCGTGATCCGGACGTCCTGTGGCTCTCCATATGATCTGTAACAAATGAAGCCAATAGATGGCGGCAATATGGTCAAGACTTCTGGGTGCCCAACAGGAGATTTGCCGCCAGAAATCGGGCACAACCACTGCGTTGGCGGGTAACGCGGAGGTAAGCCCTGGTGAAAAAGACACGGGCTTGGGGAAAAATGGCCGCGACAACGGTCGCGGCCTTCCTGATGGCCGGAATCGCCGCTTGCGGTCAGGCGGAATACACCTACGTGCGCGACAGGGAAGGGACCACCTACTTCAAGGTGCCCTCCACCTTCTCGAAGGTCGACTCCTCGAAGATCGATCTCCTGCTCAGCGGTGACCATCCCAACTCCGAGACGGCCAAGCTCCGCAAGCAGCTCGTCTGGTCGACCGCTTTCGACCAGGCCGCCGTTCCGGGCGTGGACCACCTGTTGGGCTCCCAGGACCCGTTCGTCTACTCCACGGTCCATCTGCTGACCGAGCCGCAGCGGAACATGGTCTCGCTCAACACGATGCGCGACTTCATCCTGCCCGTGACCGAGCAGATGCGTCAGGCCTACACCCAGCGCCTGACAGAAGCGGGCCAGCAGCCCACGCTGACCCAGTTCGAGCTGCTCAACGACCAGCCGATCGCCCTCGACGACGGCGCGCGAGGCGTGCGCGTGCGCTTCAACTACCTGATCGGCGACGCCATCCAGACCTTCGACCAGACGGCCTACCTCGACAGGACCGGCGGGACCGTGTCGGTGCTGCTGATCCGCTGCACCGCCGACTGCTTCACCAAGAGGGCCGCCGAGTTCGACGGCATCGCCGAGTCCTTCAAGCTGCTCAAGATGCCAGGCTGAGGGGGCCACCGTGACCACGACCCACCACGAGGGGCTGCGCGCTCCCGGCAGCGGCCCCAACGACCCCGACGCCGCGACCCGCAAGAAGATGGCCTTCTGGGATCGCAGCAAGTTCCTGCTCGGCCTGGCGCTGGCCTTCCTTGTCCTGGCGTGGAAGGAGATGGCCGACTACGAGGGCATCATGCCCTTCGCCGACGCATTACGGCGGATCGGCGAGAACCATCCGTGGATCTTCTACCTGCTGGCCGCCGAGCTCGTCAGGCAACTGCACTTCTTCGTCAGCGAGCGTTCGGCGGGATACCACCGCTTCTGGAGCAGAAGCGTCTTCGGCGGCTTCGAGCGATGGACCCACCGCAGGTTCAGCGACTGGACGAGGTTCAGGCTCGCCAGAGTGATCAAGATCCTGTTCTGGGTCACCCTGCTGGCGCTGGTCCTGGGCGCGGTCCTCGACCGCAGCCCCTTCCTGGCCCTCTTCCAGGCGCCTGCGCTGGCCTTCCAGGCGCTGCCGTACGTCGCCCAGCTGGCCTTCGCCTTCTTCTTCGTCATCTTCCAGTTCGTCGGACTGTTCTGGTTCCTGTCGCGCGGCGGCATCGAGACCTACTACCCCGACGACATCAAGACCAGGTTCAGGGACGTCTGGGGCCAGGACCATGTGGTCGAACGCGTCAAGGAGAACATCGTCTTCCTGGAGCAACCCGACGCCATCGAGGCGCGCGGCGGCTACGTGCCCAGCGGCCTGCTGCTGTGGGGGCCGCCGGGAACCGGCAAGACGCTGATGGCCGAGGCCGTGGCGGGCGAGACGGGCAAGCCGTACGTCTTCGTCGACCCCGGCGCGTTCATCAACATGTTCATGGGCATCGGCGTGCTGAAGGTCAAGTCGCTGTTCAGGAAGCTGCGAAAGCTCGCGCTGCGCTACGGCGGCGTGATCGTCTTCTTCGACGAGGCCGACTCCCTCGGCCGCCGCGGCCGTCTGGCCGGACAGGCCCCTCCCGGACAGGGCTTCAGCGGCGACGGCTGCCACGGATTCGGCTACCTGTCGGAGTCGTCCAGGTCCGTCCTGTCCACCAGGATCAGGCAGCCGGACACCGAGAGCAGCAGGTTCTTCATGGGCGGCGGCATGAACGGCGGCGGCGACATGGGCACGCTGCAGGCGCTGCTCACCGAGCTGTCGGGCCTGAAGAAGCCGCGCGGCCTGTTCAACCGGCTCGTACGGCGCGCGTTCGGCATGCGGCCCAAGCCGCCGCCCAAGTACCGCATCCTGGTCATGATGGCCACCAACATGCCGGACGCGCTCGACGACGCGCTGCTGCGGCCCGGCCGTATCGACCGCATCTACAAGGTCGGCTACCCGTCAAAGGCGGGCAGGGTCCGCACCTACCAGGGCTACTTCGCCAAGGTCCAGCACGAGCTGACCGACGAGCAGATCGACAAGCTGGCCACCATCACCCCCTACGCCACCGGCGCCACGATCAAGGACCTGGTCAACGAGGCGCTCATCACCACCATCCGCGACGGCCGCGAGACCATTACCTGGTCGGACGTGCTGCGCGCCAAGCGGCTCAAGCAGCTCGGGCCGCCCGAGGACGTCGAGTACATCGAGCGCGAACGGCACGCCGTGGCCGTCCACGAGGCCTGCCACGCCGTCGTCGCCTACCGCACCCGCTACCACCTCGAGATCGACATCGCCACCATCGAGAAGGGCGCCGACTACCTGGGCATGGTCGCCTCGATCAAGCCCGAGGACCAGTTCACCCGATGGAAGTCCGAGCACGAGGCCGACATCATGGTCTCGCTCGCCTCGCTGGCGGGCGAGCGGATGTTCTTCGGCGACGACAACTCCTCGGGCGTCTCAGGCGACCTGATGTCGGCGACCTACCTGGTCGGCCTCATGGAGTCGCACTGGGGCATGGGCACCGGCATCGCCTCCCTGCCCGCGCTGCAGGAGCTCGGCATCCACGCGGGCAAGGCGATGCGCGGCCAGCCCGGCGCGCCGGAGTCCGGCCCCGCGCCGCGCGAGGGCGTCATCCCCGAGCACCTCAGCGAACGGGTCGAGTTCAACCTCGTCAGGCTGCTGGAGCAGACGGAGGAGCTGCTGCGCGAGCACCGGCGCGAGGTGCTGTGCCTGGCGCACGCGCTGGAGACGCACAAGACGCTCAACGGCGAGGACGTCGTCGCCGTGCTCGAAGGTACCAGCGGACCGCTGGTCGACGGCTCGATCTACCGGTCTGACGCGCTCGTCGAGGACATCGAGGAGTACCACCGCGACGCGGCAAGGACGCACCGCGAGCACAGCAGGGTCGAACGCGCGCTGCCCGGGCCCGTGACCGTCGAGGCCGTGCTCGTCGAGCCGTCCTACGACGTGCAGGTCCTGGACGGGTCCGAGGACACCCCCGTCCACGGGGCCGCGCTGGTGCCGGACGAGCGGCGGCCCGAGTTCGTCCCGTGGGCGGAGCCACCGGGCGCGCCCTCCTCCGACCCGCCCAACGGGGGGTCCTCGTTCGGTGCGTCCTCGTTCGGTGCGTCCTCGTTCGGGGCGTCTGCGTTCGGGGCGTCTGCGTTTGGTGCGGCCTCGTTCGGTACGGCGGAGCCGCCGCCCGCCCACCGGTCGGCCGCCACCGTGTGGGTCGTCGTCGGCAGCCTGATCACGCTGGCGGGGCTGGCGCTGTTCGGGGCGCTGGCCGCCATGGGCACGCCGAGCAGCGCGGCCGGAGTGTTCGGCGCGATGTCTCCGGGTCTGCTGCTGGTGTTGTTCATCATCGTGGTGGCGGTGGTCGTGGGCATCGGCGTGGCGCTCATCGCCGTGAAGGCGGTGCGCGCGGCGCAGAAACGGGCCGAACAGGAACGCGACAGGGCCAACGCCCGCGCCCAGCTCCTGGCCGCGGCGATGGACCCGGAGACGGCGATGCGCCTGCTCGGCTACGACGGCCAGCGCGGCCCCGACGAGCGCCCGTAGAGCGACGTCGAAGGGCGGGACTTTCCCGAGTCCCGCCCTTCGCCCTTCGCGAGCCGGCGACCCGATCGGGACTTCCCGGATTGCCGGGACCGAGATACGCCGCGCTTGGAGAAAGGTGGCGGATCGCCGTGGCTCAGGGGGTGGCGGATCGGGTCGGAGATGCGCCGTGCTTCAGGGAGGGCGGCGGATCGGGTTCGGGAGGTTGGTAGATCGGGTCGGGGTTTCGGCCGGTTTCAGGGGGCGTGGTCGACCAGGTCGGGAGTCAGGTCGTCGAGCGTGCGCGCGACCCGCGCGGCCAGGGCGAGGGCGTCGGGAGCGGGCGGGTACCTCGGGTGGGGGACAGCGATCACCCGCATGCCCGCCGCGGCCGCCGAGCGCAGCCCGTTGCTGGAGTCCTCGACGGCCACGCAGTCGCCGGGGTCGACGTCCATCCGCCGCGCCGCCTCCAGATAGCCGTCGGGGGCGGGCTTGCCGTACGCGACCTCCTCGGTGGAGACCGTGGCGGTGAAGAACCCGCCCAGCCCCGTGGCGTCCAGGACCACGTCGATCAGCGTGCGCGGCGACGAACTGGCCAGCCCCAGCGGCCGGTGCTCGGCCAGGCGCGCCACCGCCTCCTTGGCGCCCGGCATGAGCGGGACGCCGTGACGGTAGCGTTCCGCCATCCGCGCGACGACACCCGCGGCGATCTCGGCGGGCGGCATCCCCACGCCCAGCTCGGCCAGGTAGGCGGACCACTCGCCGGTGCTCATGCCCATGAGCCTCGACTGCGTGTCCGGCCGCCACGTGCCGCCGTGCTCGGCGACGAACGCCCTGCGGACCTCCTCCCACACCGGCTCGGAGTCGACGAGCACGCCGTCCAGGTCGAAGACGACGGGCCTCACGAGCGGTGCTCCATCCAGTACTCGACGAACTCCGCGCAGCGGCCGTCGGCGTCCAGCGTGATCAGCCACAGGTTGCTGAAGGCGGTGTCAGGGTAGGTCGTCACGCCCTTGACGACGGCCACGTCGGGGGTGATGGCGACGGGCTCGTACTCGAAGGCGGAGGGGCCGTCGTCGTCCTTGCGCGCCAGCCACTCCTTGACGATCGTGTCCCTGCCCCGCCACGGCTGCGCGTAGGGCTCGGTGTAGTAGGCGGCGTCCTCGGCGAACAGCGCGCCGATGTCGGCGGGGTCGTTGGTGTGCCAGGCCCGGACGTAGGCGTCCATCCAGCTCACGAGATCGGTCATGGACACCTTTCTACCCACCCCTGCTGAAGAGCCGCAGCTCGCAGGTGGAGGCGATCGCCAGCGTCGCGCCCGTGGGGGAGAAGCCGAAGGCCCGCAGCTCGCAGCCCTCCTCCCGGTGGATGTACCACCAGTTCCGCCCTCGGTACGGCTCGTCGTCCTTCGACAGCAGGACGCTCTCGACCGGCCAGTCCGGCGCGACGAGGCGGACGGCCCAGCCGTCGCCGGTCGTGGTGAGCAGGCCGCCGCCCCAGAGCCCGGCCATCCTGATCTCCGCGCCCGCCAGCGGGCCGATGCCCTCGCGGGCCAGCGGGTCGTCCGGACAGACGTCCTCGTAGTCTCGCGCCACCCGCTCGCCGCTCAGGCAGTCGAAGACGCCCCTTCCTGCGCTGGAGGCGACGAGCAGCAGGTCACGGCCCGCGAACCCGAAGCCCACGTCCGTCAGGCCGCCCATCTTGATCGGCGGCAGCGCCCGCCAGGGAGCCGGAGGCGGGCGCAGCGGAGCCTCACGAAAACGGCGGCGTACCGCGGTCCAGTCCATACCTTCGGATTCTTCCGGAAGAATGGGTCGTCACACCTCGATGGAAGGGCTCTCATGACCGACTGGGTCTCCCAACTCGCGGACGACGTCATCGCCGAGTCGGAGCGTCGCGCGCCCGGCGAAACGATCGTCTGCGCCTCGGGGCTCAGCCCGTCGGGGCCGATCCACCTGGGCAACCTGCGCGAGGTCATGACCCCGCACCTGGTGGCCGACGAGATCAGGCGGCGCGGCCTCGACTGCGTCCACCTGCTGTCGTGGGACGACTACGACCGCTTCAGGAAGGTCCCCGCCGGCATCGACCCGTCGTGGGCCGAGCACATCGGCAAGCCGCTCACCTCGGTGCCCGCCCCGCCCGGCAGCGCCTACCCCAACTGGGCCGAGCACTTCAAGACCCCGATGATCTCCGCGCTGGCCCGGCTGGGCGTCACCTACCGCGGCATCAGCCAGACCAAGCAGTACACCTCGGGCGTCTACCGCGAGCAGATCCTCCACGCCATGCGCGAGCGCGACCGCATCGACGCCGTCCTGTCGCGTTACCGCACCAAGCCCAAGACCCAGTCCAAGGCCCATCCGAAGGCCAAGGCCATGGACGCCGACGAGGCCGCGGCGCTCGAAGGCTCGGGCGCGGCCGAGGAGGAGGCGGGCTACTACCCGTACAAGCCCTACTGCGCGCTGTGCGGGCGTGACCTGACGACCGTCACCGGCTACGACGACGAGACGACCGAGCTGGCCTACACCTGCGCGTGCGGCTACGGCGAGACCGTACGGCTGGCCACCCACGACCGCGGCAAGCTGGTGTGGAAGGTCGACTGGCCGATGCGCTGGGCCTACGAGGGCGTCGTCTTCGAGCCCTCGGGCGTCGACCACACCTCGCCCGGCTCCTCCTTCGAGGTCGGCGGCCACCTGGTCGGCGAGATCTTTGGCGGCGCGCAGCCGATCGGCCCGCGCTACGCCTTCGTCGGCATCAGCGGCATGGCCAAGATGAGCAGCTCCAAGGGCGGCGTGCCGACCCCGGCCGACGCGCTGGAGATCATGGAAGCGCCGCTGCTGCGCTGGATGTACGCCCGCCGCAAGCCCGCCCAGTCCTTCAAGGTCGCCTTCGACCAGGAGATCCAGCGCCTCTACGACGAGTGGGACGCCCTGGAGCGCAAGGTGACCGACGGGCAGGCGCTGCCCGCCGACCAACTCGCCCACGCCAGGGCGGTGCGGACGGCCGAGCAGCCGCTGGAGAGCTCCGCGCGGCGCGTGCCGTACCGGATGCTGGCCTCGATCGCCGATGTGACCACCGGCGACGAGGAGCAGACGCTGCGGATCCTGCGCGAGCTCGACCCCGCCGAGCCGATCACCGACCTCGCGCTCGTGCGGCCGCGGCTCGACAGGGCGCAGCGGTGGGTCGCCACGCAGCTGCCCGCCGAGCAGCGGACCACGGTCCGGCAGGAGCCCGACGAGGAGCTGCTGTCCGGGCTCGGCGAGCCGCAGCGGGAGTCGCTGCGGCTGCTGCTCGACAGCCTGGACGCGCACTGGTCGCTCGACGGGCTGACCGACCTGGTGTACGGCGTGCCGAAGCGGCAGGCGGGCCTGCCCGCCGACGCCAAGGCGACACCGGAGCTGAAGGCCGCGCAGCGGGAGTTCTTCGTCCTGCTCTACACGCTGCTCGTCGGCCGCGACACCGGGCCGCGCCTGCCCACGCTGCTGCTGGCCGTCGGGGCCGGCCGCGTTCGCAAGCTGCTCGGGGCGTAGAGTCGGATCATGAGACCTGTGCTCGTCTTCGACGGCGACTGCGCTTTCTGCACCACGTGCGTGCGCTTCGTCGAGCGGTGGCTGCGCACCAAGGCGAAGATCATCGCCTGGCAGTTCGCCGACCTCGACGAGCTGGGCGTCACCCGGGCGCGGGCCGAGTACGAGCTGCTGTGGGTCGACGGGCGCGGCGGCGTCTTCGGCGGCGCGCAGGCCGTGGCCAAGCTGCTCATCGACGCAGGCCTGCCGTGGAGCGCGCTCGGCCTGCTGCTGCGGGTGCCGCCGGTGCGCTGGCTAGCTCACGGGTTCTACCGCGCCGTCGCCAACAACCGCGGCAGGCTTCCCGGCGGCACCCCCGCGTGCGCGCTTCCGGCCGATCGTCGCCCGCTCCAGCGGTAGGAAGGCCGCCAGGCAGATGACGTGCGGCAGGAAGTGGATCGTGATCGCCGCCCACGTCAGCAGGTGGAACAGCCCCCAGAAGGCGACGGCCGCGTACAGCGCCCTGCCGCGCAGGAACAGCAGCACGGGCGCGGCCGTCTCGGCCAGCAGCACGATCCACTGCCCGATCAGCAGCGCGCCCGGGATGGCGGCGACGAACTCGCCGAAGAACGTGCCGCGCCTGGAGATCGCCCACTGGAAGGTGGCGCCGTTCGGCCACTCCCAGCCGCCGTGCCTGATCTTGGCGTAGGCAGACAGGAAGTAGGTGGCCACGACGGCGATCTGGACGCACCGCATCGCCCACCCGGCCGCCTGCTCGCCCGCGCGGGCGGCGGTCGGCAGCACGAACAGGGCCACGACCAGCGCCAGGTGGTCGTGGTCGACCTTGCCGTACGACATCGCCAGCAGCGCCCAGTAGAGGTAGCCGGCCGCGACGACGTACCCGGCCAGGCGCGGCAGCTTCCCCCACGCCGCCACCAGCGCCGCGCCGACCACCACCGCGAACAGCGCGTAGACCAGCGTGGGGTTGGCGCCCGGCAGGTGCAGCAGGCGCGCCACCAGCACCGGCCGGTATCCCGACGGGTTCTCCGCGTGCCCCCACACGCTGCCGGTGAACAGCATCATGTCCAGCGGCAGGAACAGGTAGACGACCATCGAGACGATCCGCACGCGCCGCGCGGGGACGGGCGCGAACCACCAGCGCTCTAGCGCACCACCCATGACACCCTCTCCACGTCCTTGGTCCACGCGGGACGGCGGTCCCTCAGCGTGATCACCCTGGTGACGACGATGAGCTTGGTGAGCCGCGGATCGGCCGGCCGGATGCGCGCGTGGGCGTCGGCCAGGCTCTGGAGCAGCTCGGGCTCGGCGAGGTAGCGGGTGAGCTGGCCTTCCAGCTCGGCGCGGCGGATGCCGACGTAGTAGGGCTCGATCGGGATCTCGACCCTCGTGCCCGCGACGGTCTCGGCCTGCAGATGGAGCGACTTGATCTCGCCGTCGGGCGGGATGCTGAACGCGTACTGCACCATCGGCCCGAAGGGGAACAGGTCGTCGTCGCCCAGGACCGTGCCGTAGCCCAGCGCGGCGAGTACGGCCCCCGCCGTGCCTAACCGCCAGGCCTTGGCCCGTTTTGTCAAGCCACCCCGCATGCGAGCAAGCTAGCAGATCTTGAAGGCGGTGATCATGACATTTCGGATCTTGGCCTGAAGCAGGTCGGCTTGGTCAGGGCAGCTCGGCGAAGCGCTCCACGTTCTCGGTCGTGCCGGAGACGATGATGATGTCGCCATAGGTGAGCTCGGTGTCGGCCGTGGCGTAGGTGAACTCCTCGCCGGGGCTCTTGACCGCCACCACCGTCACCCCGAACTTCTTGCGCAACCCCGACGAGCCGAGCCGCACTCCCACGTACTCCTTCGGCGGCCGCGTCTTGACCAGCGCGAAGCCCGCGTCGACCTGCATGTAGTCGAGCATCCGCCCGCTGACCAGATGCGCCACCCGCTCGCCCATGTCGTGCTCGGGCAGCACCACGTGGTGGGCGCCGATCCGGCTGAGGATCTGGCCGTGCTGCCTGCTGATCGCCTTGGCCCAGATGTCCTCGATCTCCATGTCGACCAGCAGGGACGTGGTCAGGATGCTGGCCTCCAGGTCGCTGCCGATCGCGACCACCACCCGGTAGAAGTCGGGCACGCCGAGCTGTTTGAGCGCCTCGGGGTCGGTGGAGTCCGCGGCGGCGATCTGGGTGATCTGCCCGGACAGGGCCTGCACCACCTTGGCGCGGCTGTCGATGGCCAGCACCTCGGTGCCTCGTCTGGTGAGTTCGAGCGCGAGTGCGGTCCCGAACCTGCCGAGACCGATCACGACCACGGGATCGTTCGTCATGTCAACCAACTATGACCCGTTCCTCCGGTAGTTCGTACCGGCTTGAGCGTTCTTTCAGGGCGAGAGCAGAGCCGAGAGTGAGTGGCCCGATCCTGCCCACGAACATCAGCATCACGAGCAGCAGGTGACCCGCGGGTGGCAGGTCGGCGGTGATGCCGGTCGACAGCCCCGCCGTGCCGAAGGCGGCGATCACCTCGAACAGCACCCTGTCGAGGCTGTGCGGCGTGATCACCAGCAGGATGTAGGTGGACACGGTCACGAACGCCACCGCCATCAGGCTGATCGCGACGGCCTGCCGCTGCGTCGACTCCGCCAGCCGGCGGTGGCCGATGTTCACCTTCGACTCGCCCCGCAGTTCGGCCCAGATGACGAAGGCCAGCAGGCCGAAGGTGGTCACCTTGATGCCGCCCGCCGTCCCCGCGCTGCCGCCGCCGATGAACATGAGCACGTCGGTCACCAACCAGCTTTCCGGGTGCATCTGGGAGATGTCGAGCGTGTTGAAGCCCGCCGAGCGCGGCATGGCGCTGGTGAAGAAGGCGGCCAGCAGCTTGACGGGACCGTCGAGCGGGCCGAGCGTGCGCGGGTTGGTCCACTCGGCCACCAGGAAGGCCAGCGTGCCCCCGGCCAGCAGGATGAGCGACATCCAGACCGTGATCTTGGTGAGGATGGTCCACCTGCTCGGGTGCCGCCAGGCGCGGAACAACTCGAAGACGACCGGATAGCCGACCCCGCCGATGATCACCGCGATGGCGATCGTCAGGCAGATCCACGGATCGCCGACGAAGCGCATCAGGCCGTCGCTCCACAGCGCGAACCCGGCGTCGTTGAAGGAGGAGATCGCGTGGAAGACGCCCAGGTAGATCGCCCTGCCCGGCGGCTCGCCGTACCCGATGAGGAAGCGAAGGGTGAGGATGACGGCGATGATCGCCTCGCAGGCGAGGCTGAAGTAGAGCACCTTGCGCGCGACCCTGCGCATGTCGGCAGTGCCGAGCTTGGACTCCGCCTGGGCCAGCATGCGGGCGCGCAGGCCGAGCCGCCCTGAGACCAGCACGGTGAACATGGTGGCCAGCGTCATGATCCCCAGGCCGCCGACCTGGATCAGCCCGGCGATCACCACCTCGCCGAACATCGACCAGTGGCCGTCGGTGTCGACCGCGGCCATGCCCGTCACGGTCACCGCCGAGGTGGCGGTGAACACCGCGACGATCCAGCCCGCCGACTCGCCCGTGGTCGTGGCCGCGGGCAGCATCAGCAGCAGTGTCCCCACCATGACGGCGAGCCCGAACGCGGTCGCGATCACCGCGGTCGGGCGCTGGAACCGTTCGAGCGCGGTCGAGCCTCTCATCTCATGCCACCTTGCCGACCAGGACCGTCACGAATCTCACGAGCAGACCGTATCGGGCGGGAACGCGGTGGTGAGCTCGGGGTGAACCCGGAGGGCGTGGCGCACGTGAGGGGATGCATGAGAAGACTTGTCGCGGCCGTGGGCATCCTGGTGGCGCTGCCGGGGTGCGCCGCCGATCGCATGTGCACGGCGATCGGCGCCGCCGCCGGGATCTCGGTTCGTGTCGATGCGCCGCTCGCGGGCCGGGTGTCGGCGGGCGTGCTGGGGCGGCTCCTGCCGTACGGCGAGGCTGGAGCTGCACTGGGGGAGCGGCGTGGCGCGGCAGACCTGCGACGGCGAGACCTGTACGGCGGAAAGCGAGCCCACGGGAGACAAGAAGGGGTTCGTTGAGGTCGCGGGGCTGCCGAAGTCGCCGGTGGAGGTGGCGCTGCGGCTGACCGGTCAGGCGGGCGAGGTTCTCGTGGAGCGGGAGCTGACCGTCACGCCCGAGGGCGTCTTTCCCAACGGCCCGGACTGCGGTGAGGCAGGCCCGCAGGCCGTGATCGCCGTCACGGGCGCGGGCCAGGTCGGCGAGGGCTGAGCGCGGGCCGGGCGGGCCGGTCAAGATGGCTCGCCGCTCAGGATGGTTCGCCGCGTAGCGCGCCGTACAGGAAGATCTGGACGAGGTCGCGGGTGGAGAGGTCTCCGCCGGTCCGCGCCCGCGCGGACAGCAGGGCGAGGAAGGCGGCGGCGATCTGGTCGGCCGGCGCGCGCAGCGACGCCGCCTCCGGTGCGAACAGCTCGGCGGTGGCCGCGGTGACGAGCTCCATGGACCGCTGGCGGCCGTCCGGACGGCCCGCGGTGGGGTCGCGGCGGCGGTGACCCGAGGCCATCAGCGCGCCCGCGACGGCGCCGATGCGGTCGAGGTGCGCGTCGAGCGCCTCCGCGGCCTCGGTCAGCCGGTCGGCGAGCGGCTGGTCGATCGGGACGGCGGCGATCTGAGCGACCGCGTGGTCGGGGCGCAGCGCCTCGGCCATGCAGGCGTCGAGCAGCTCCTCCTTGTCGGTGAACACGCGGAAGACGGTCGCCTCGCCGATGCCGGCCGCGCGGGCGATCTGGCTGGTGGTCACGGCGGTGCCGGACTCGGCGACGAGGGGGAGGGCGGCAGCGATGATCATCGCGCGGCGCTGTTCGGGGCTCATGCCGGGCGCGCGGCGTCTGGGAGGTTCGGTCGTCATACGGATCACCGTACGGAGTGAGTACTCACTCCGTCAATATCTCCGATAAGGTGATCCATATGAAGATGCGCTGGACCGTTGTTGTGCCCATCGCCGCCATTCTCGTGCTCGCTCTCACCTGGGGTCGTTCGGCCGGCGGTCTTCTGGTGGCGCTCGTCGCGCTGGCCCTGGTCGGCGCGGTGATAGCCGCCGTGCATCACGCGGAGGTCGTCGCCCACCGCGTGGGGGAGCCGTTCGGCACGCTCATCCTGGCGGTCGCCGTCACCGTCATCGAGGTCGGCCTGATCGTCATGCTGATGAGCGCCAAAGGAGAGGGCTCGGAATCCCTGGCCCGCGACACGGTCTTCTCCGCTTTTATGATCGTCTGTAACGGGGTCATGGGCCTGTGCCTGCTGGTCGGCGCGCTCAAGCACCGCGTGCTGGAGTTCAGGGTCGACGGCGTCACCGCCGCCCTCGCCACGCTGAGCGCGGTGGCCACGCTCGCGCTGGTGCTGCCCAACTTCACCGTCACCACGCCAGGACCGACCTACTCGACCGCGCAACTGGCCTTCGCCGGCATCGCCTCCCTCATCCTCTACGGCGTGTTCGTCTTCATGCAGACCGTGCGCCACCGCGACTACTTCCTGCCCGTCCAGCAGGACGGCGAGGGCGATCCCGGCGAGGAGCACGCCGAGCCGCCGACGGCGCGCACCGCGCTGGTCAGCCTCGGCCTGCTGCTGGTCTGCCTGGTCAGTGTGGTGGGCCTGGCCAAGACCGCCTCGCCCGCCATCGAGGCGAGCATCGCGGCGATCGGCGCGCCGCGCACCACGGTCGGCGTGGCGATCGCGCTGCTCGTGCTGCTGCCCGAGACGGCCGCCGCGGTGCGCGCCGCGGCCCGCAACAGGGTGCAGACAAGCTTCAACCTCGCGCTCGGCTCCGCGCTGGCGAGCATCGGCCTGACGATCCCCTCGATCGCCGTCGTCTCGCTGATAAGCGGCGACCGCCTCGCCCTCGGCCTTGGACCGCTCCAGATGGTGCTGCTGGCGTTGACCGTGGTGATAACAACTCTGACCGTCGCCCCGGGAAGAGCGACACTCATGCAGGGAACCGTACATCTCGTGCTCTTCGGGGCTTTTCTCTTCCTTGCCGTCAGCCCCTGATCTCCCTTTTAATCGGATCCTGCGATTCGGACGGAGACCATTGACCCCGCTTCCTGGCGCGCAGGCCGTCATTCAGACGATCCTGCGGCGTACGAACCTCCTCATGGCGGGCAAGCGCGTAACGATCGCGGGCGACGTGCCAGGGCTGGCCGCCCGCCTGCGCGCCATGGGGGCCCACCCGGGCGCCGCGCTCGCCGAGGCCGACCTCGTGATCGGCGACGACGTCGACCGCGAAAGGCTGCGGCCTGGCGCGATCCTGGCCACCACGCGGCCGGGCCATGGCGAGCGCGTGCGTGAGGGCGTCCTGGCGCAGGGGCGGCTGTTCGTGGTGGACCTGACGTGTTAAGCGACATCCGACACCCCGAGCGCTGGCCGGAGGGGTTGGAGAAGATCGCGTGGGCGCGCCGGTTCATGCCGGTCATGGCGGCGCTGCGCTCCGGGCTGTCGCTCGACGGCGTCAGGGTGGGCCTGGTGCTGGTCCTGGAACCCAAGACGGCCAACCTGGCGCTGACGCTCAGGGACGCGGGCGCGGAGGTGATCGTCACCTGCCCCGGCAGGGAGACCATGGACGACGTGGCCGCCGCGCTCGTCCACGAGGGCGTCACCGTGCTGGCACGCTCCGACTCCGGCCGCGCCCAGGATGACGACCTGGCCAGGCGCATGCTCGACCAGGGGCTCGACGTGCTGGTCGACGACGGCTCGCGGGTCATCAGGCTGGCCCACGCCGAAGACCGGCTCGGCAGGCTGCGGGGCGCGGCCGAGGAGACCACCAGCGGGCTGCGCGCCCTGCGGCGTACGGCCCTGCGCATCCCCGTCCTCGCCGTCAACGACGCCCGCTCGAAGTACCTGTTCGACAACGTCCACGGCACCGGCCAGTCGTGCGTCATGGCGGCGCTCGACCTGACCGGGCTCGACCTCGACGGCGCGACCGTGGCCGTCGCCGGCTACGGCCACGTCGGCCAGGGCGTCGCCCGCTACGCCTCCGCGCTGGGCGCCCGGGTGATCGTGAGCGAGGTGGACGCGCTCGCCGCGCTGCGCGCCTTCCACGACGGCTACGAGGTGCGGCGGCTCATCGATGCCTGCCCCGAGGCCGACCTGCTGTTCTCGGCGACCGGCGAGCCGTACACGATCAGGAGGCCGCACCTGGAAGCGCTCAAGGAGGGCGCGGTCGTGGCCGTCGCCGGAGGCGTCCAGGACGAGGTCGAGCCGGGAGTGGCGGGCAAGTACCTGCTGCTGGCCGACGGCGAGTGCGTCAACTGCGCGGCCGCCGAGGGCAACCCGATCGAGATCATGGACCTGTCCCTGTCGCTGCAGGCCCTCGCCGTCGGACACCTGCTCACCCACGACCTGCCACCGGGGCTGCACCCCCTGCCCGACCGGCTCGACGAGCGGGTGGCCAGGCTGAAGCTCGACGCGCTCGGACTGGAGCTCGACCAGTGATCATCGACATCCGCGACGCCTCCGTCCGCTACCGCACCACCGGGCAGCAGGTGCTCACCGACGTCTGCCTCCAGGTGAGCCCGGGCGACTTCGCTCTGGTCAGCGGCCCCTCAGGGTGCGGCAAGAGCACGCTGCTGCGCATGGTCAACGGCCTGGTCCCGCACTCCTACCGGGCCGAGGTCACCGGCCAGGTGATCGTCGGCGGCACACCCGTCGCCGACCAGACCATCAGGCAGCTGTCCACGGTCGTCGGCACCCTGCTGCAGGACCCGCACAAGCAGATCGTCGGCGCGACCGTCCTGTCCGAGCTCGCCTTCGGCCCGGAGAACCTCGGGCTGCCCCGCGCCGACATCCTCGCCCGCATCGAGGAGGTCGCCGCCAGGGTCGGCATCACCCACCTGCTCGGCCGCTCCACCCACGAGCTGAGCGGCGGCGAGCTGCAGATGGTCGCCTTCGCCGGCGTGCTGGTCATGCGGCCCAGGGTGGTCGTGGTCGACGAGCCACTGGCCAACCTCGACCCCTCCGCCAGCAGCCGCCTGCTGACGGAGCTGCGCGCCTTCGTCGACGGCGGCGGCGCGGCCGTCGTGGTCGAGCACAGGGTGGAGGAGCTGCTGGAGTTCGGCCCCACCCAGGTGCTCTACCTGGAGGACGGACGGCCCCGCTACACCGGCGACGTGCCCGGCTTCCTGCGCGCGGCGCCCGTCGCGCACGTCAAGCTGCCCTTCGAGGCGCTGGTGGCCAGGGCCGACGAGCTGCCCGAGGCGCCCGCCGTACCGCGGGCCGAGGCCTCAAGCGACCCGGCCAGGCTGCACTACCAGCGGGTCACCCTCGGGTACGGCGAGCGGCCCGTCCTGCGCGAGGTCGACCTGGCGCTCGGCGCGGGCGAGCGGGTCGCCGTGCTCGGCCGCAACGGGGCGGGCAAGTCGACGCTGCTGCGCGCCGCCGTACGGCTGATCGAGCCGTCGGCCGGCAAGGTGTTCGTCGACGGCGAGCCCGTCGACCGGCGCTCGACGCTGAGCCTGGCCACCACCTTCGGCTACGTGTTCCAGAACCCCAGCCAGGCGCTGTTCTCCGCCACCGTCGCAGAGGAGCTCGCCTTCGGCCCCCGCAACCTGGGATGGAGCGCCGACCGGATCGCCGAGGTCTCCGAGGAGGCCCTGGCCGCCATGCTCCTGCACCACGAGCCCGACATCATGAAACGCTCGCCGCACACCCTCTCCTACGGCCAGCAGCGCCGCCTCACCGTCGCGCTCGCCCTGGCCATGCGCCCCGAGACGCTCATCCTCGACGAGCCGACCGCGGGCCAGGACCTGCACACCACCACCACGTTCATGGAACGCGTCCTCGGAGGGCTGCGCAGCGTCTACTTCATCACCCACGACGTCGATCTGGCGATCACCTCGGCCGACCGGATCGTGATCGTCGACGGGGGGCGGATCGTCGCGGACGCGTCCCCCGCCGAGCTGGCCCACCGCGAGGAGCTGTGGGCCGCATCGGGCCTGCGTGCCACCAGCCTGGTCCGAGCCGTCCGCGACCGCCTCCCCGGAACGGGCACCATCCCGCACCCCTTCCGATTAGCTCGCCTAACCCCCCAGTGAGGAAGGACTCAACCCCCCATGAGTACTGAGGCAGTCTCACCGCGCGCTCCCCTGTGGGAGATCAACTCCAGGGTCGTCGTGTTCGCGGCCGTCGGCGCCGCCCTCTACGCGGTCCTCGGCCTGATCAGCTTCACGATCCCGGGCACCCAGAACGTCGACATCAGGCCCGCCTTCGCGCTCGTGCCGTTCTTCGGCATGCGGTTCGGCCCGATCGCCGGCTTCTTCGTCGGCCTGGTCGGCAACATCGTCATCGACCAGATCAAGGGCTACGGCGCCCTCACCTACTGGAACTGGAGCCTCGCCAACGCACTGACCGGGCTGCTGGCAGGCATCCTGTTCGCGCTCGTCATCTCCCGCCTGCGCAAGGAGTCGGCCCGCCTGGTCGCCGTCGGCGTGCTCACCTGGATCGCCATGGTCGTCGCCTTCGCCACCACCTTCACCGACATGTGGCTGCAGGGCATGAACTTCGCGACCTGGGCCGGCATCGCGTTCGGTCCGATCCTGCTGAGCAACACGCTGGTCGCGCTCATTCTCACCCCGGCGCTCGACGCGGTCTGGGAACCGATCTCCAAGCGCATCGGCAGGTAGCCGATGGACGTCACGCCACGTTATCTGGGAGGGGACTCCTTCCTCGGACGCCGTGATCCGCGCGTGCTCCTGCTGGTCCCGGTGCTCTACCTCGTGGCAGTGGCGCGCCTCGACGACCTGCGGGTCATCCTGCTGTGCGGCCTGGTGGCCCTGGCCTACTACCTGAGCGCGGGCATCCCGTGGCGGGCGGTCAGGGCCAACTGGGCGTTCGTCCTGACGCTCATGACGATCACCGTGCTGGTCAACAGTGTGTTCACCGACGCCCTCCAGATCGAGACGACCACCGAGGCGCCGACGCTGTTCACCATGCCGGTGACCGGCAACGCGGTCACCGCCGCCACGCTGTCGTACTCGGCGACGCTGCTGGTGCGGTTCGTGTCGCTGGCGATGATGGGCTTTCCCATCGCGTTCTGCGTCGCGCCGGGGGATCTCGGCGTCACCTTCGCCAGGCTGAAGGTGTCGCAGCGGCTGGCGTTCGGCGTCGACCTGACCTTCCGGTTCCTGCCGTCCACGGCGGCCGGCATGCAGGAGATCATCGACGCCCAGCGGGTGCGCGGCTACAACCATCCACGCACCAGCAACCCGATCAAACGCCTGAAGTCGCTCAAGCCGATCGTCATCCCGCTCACCGTCAACGCTCTCATCGACGCCGAGGACACCTCCAACGCCATGGACCTGCGCGGATTCGGCGCCAAGCACCGCACCTGGATGCGCGAGCTGGCCTTCGACAGAACCGACTACCTGGTCCTGGCCGCCTTCGTCGCGCTCACCGTCGCGCTGCTCAGCTACAAGATCTTCGGGAGCGACGTCGTATGGGTGCCGTGACCACCTTCAGCGCCCCGCTCGTCGTGCCCGTCGACGGCCCGCCCGTGCGCGACGGCCGGATCGCGGTGCGCGACGGCCGGATCGAGGCGATCGACAGGGGCAGGGGAGCGGTCCACTACGAGGGGATCATCGTCGCCGGGCTGGTCAACGCGCACACCCACCTGCAGTACACCGCCATGGCCGAGGTCGGCCGCCGCGTCTACACCTCCTTCGAGGAATGGGCCGAGGTCTTCGACCGTGCCTACTTCGGTCGCGAGCAGGGCAGCTGGAACCCCGCCTTCAGGCACGGCGTGTGGGACTGGGCGGCCGGCGCGACCGACGGCGCGTGGCAGTGCCTGCGCACCGGCACCACCGCCGCCGCCGACATCGTCACCGACGTCGAGGCGCTCGTCGACACCCCGCTCGGCGGCCTGCGCTACTTCGAGGCGCTCGGCGACAACGACGCGACCTGGCGCGACGGCGGCCGCGAACGCTTCCTCGACCTGCTGGCCAAGGCCGACGCCATCTCACCGCACGCCCCCTACTCCCTCGACACGGGAGTGCTGGCCGATCTGGGGGCGCTGGCGCGGCAGCGGGACCTGCGGATCCACATCCACCTGGCCGAGTCGGCGCACGAGCGCGAGTTCACCGTCCACGGCACCGGGGCGCTCGAACAGTACATCACCAAGCTCGGCCTCGACTTCGCCATCCTGCGCGACGGCGGCTCGGGGCTGGCGCCGGTCGCCTACATCGACTCCACCGGACTGCTCGGCCCGCACTGCCACATCGCGCACGGCGTCGACCTCACCACCGAGGACCGCGCGCTGCTGCGCGAGCGCGACACCGCCGTCGCGCTGTGCCCCCGCTCCAACCACGTGCTCGGCCTGCCGGGGCCCGACGTGGCCGCGCTCCTGCGCGAAGGCAACCCCATCGCCGTGGGCACCGACTCGCTGGCGTCCTCACCGTCGCTCGACCTGCTGGCCGACGTCGCCGCCCTGCGCGAGCTCGCCGTACGGCAGGGCTACCGCGAAGCCGACCTCGACCAGCGCCTGATCGAGGCGGCGACCATCGGCGGAGCCCGCGCGATGGGGCTGGAGCACGAGATCGGCAGCCTCACCCCAGGACACCGCGCCGACTTCGCGGTGTTCGACCTCGACCCTTCGACCGCGAACCCCTACAGGACCCTCACCGACGGCGCGGGCCACTGCGTCGCGACCGTGGTAGGCGGTTCACCTCTCCCCGAAATGACCTGACCCATGCCCTCCCAGAGTCTCCGTTTCAAGCTGTACTCGCTGCTCAGCGTGCCGATCGTGGCGCTCATCGGTCTGTGGACGTTCGTGGCGGGGCACGTGCTCGGCGACTTCTTCGAGCTTTCCACCGCCACGGCCGTCTTCGAGGAGATCGGCGCCCCCGCCGGGGGGCTCGTCTCCTCGCTGCAGCAGGAACGCAGGGATTCGGCCGTCTTCCTCAGCTCGGGACAGCCCGACGCGTTACGGCTGGCCGCCGCGCGCCGCCGTACCGACCAGGCGGTCGAGCGGTTCAAGCACTCAGCCACCGGCGAGCGGGCCTCGACCGTCACCACACCGGAGCTGCGCGTCGCCATCGACGCGGTCCTCGAACGCACCCAGGGCCTGTCCAGGCTGCGCGAGAAGGTGGACGGCAAGCAGTCCGGCCGGCTCGACACCGTGCAGGCCTACGGCGCCATCAGCGACACCGTCTTCCGCCTCTACGACCAGCTGATCACGGTACCCCGCGTGCAGCTCTACCAGCAGGCCGTCGCCCTGCAGCGGATCGGCCACGCCCGCGACCTGATCTCGCGCGAGGACGCACTGGTCTCCGGCGCGGTGATGTCCGGCAAGCTCGAACACGAGGAGTACGAGGCCATCGAGGTCCTCTCGCCCAACCGGCAGCTGCTGATGAACGAGGGCGTCGCCATGCTCGACACCGAGCTGCGCGCCCCCTTCGAGCGGCTGGTCGACGGCGCCGAGAACAGGCGGCTGGCCGCGCTCGAACACGAGATCGTGGAGGAGGCCAGGCTGCCCCGCGACACCGCCGCCTGGCAGGAGGTCGTCACCCGCCTCGGACCGGCCTTCGACCAGCTCCTCGAATCCCGCATCCAGCTGCTCACCGGCCGTTCCGACGACACCGCGGGCGGCATCATCGCCAGGATCGTCATCGTCGGCGGGCTCGGCATCGCCGCCATCCTCCTCGCCGTCATCTGGTCGGTACGGCTGGGCCGCGGCCTGGTCGAGGAGCTCGACGGCCTGCGCGGCGCCGCCACCGACGTGGCAGAGGTACGGCTGCCGCAACTGGTCGAACGGCTGCGCAGCGGCCAGACCGTCGAGGCCTCCTCGCCGATCGCCGTCCCCACCCCGACCCAGGAGGTGCGCGACCTGGCCAACGCGTTCGAGAGCGTCCGCCGCACCGCCGTCAGCGCCGCCATCGGACAGGCCGAACTGCGCCAGGGACTCAACCGCGTCTTCCGCAACCTGGCCCGGCGCAACCAGTCGCTCGTCCACCGGCAGCTCGGCCAGCTCGACGCCATGCAGCGCAAGACCGCCGAACCCGACCAGCTCAGCGACCTGTTCCGGCTGGACCACCTCACCACCCGCATGCGCCGCCAGGCCGAGGGCCTGGTCATCCTGTCCGGCGCGCCCGCAGGACGCCAGTGGCGCCGCCCCGTCCAGATGCTCGACATCGTGCGCGGCGCGGTGGCCGAGGTCGAGGACTACCTGCGCGTCAACGTCCAGCCCATGCCCGCGGCCCTGCTCACCGGCGGCGCCGCCGCCGACGTCATCCACCTGCTGGCCGAGCTGGTCGAGAACGCGACCGTCTTCTCCCCGCCCAACACCCAGGTCAACGTCAGCGGCGAACTCGTGGCGCGCGGCTTCGCCGTCGAGATCGAGGACCGCGGCCTCGGCCTGCCCGACGCCGAACGCGACGAGCTCAACCGCCGCCTGGCCCAGCCGCCCGAGTTCGACCTGGCCGACAGCGACCGGCTCGGACTGTTCGTCGTGGGGCGGCTGGCCGTACGGCACGGCATCAAAGTCACCCTGCAACGCTCGGCCTACGGCGGCACCACGGCCATCGTCCTCATCCCTCTTTCGCTCATGACCGACCCCTCGGGTGACCTTGCTCACACCAGCACCGATTAACATGCCGTTCACATACGGGCAAAAACCGCGAAACGGCGCACTGGGAATCTCGGCGTGGCTGTGAAACACCCCGAAAGGACCGCCGTGAGCATCAAGGCTGAGTACATCTGGATCGACGGCACCGAGCCCACGGCTCTGCTCCGCTCGAAGACGAAGATCCTGGCCGACGGCGCCACGCCGCCGGTGTGGGGCTTCGACGGCTCGAGCACGAACCAGGCCGAGGGCCACTCCTCCGACCGCGTGCTCCGCCCTGTCTTCACCTGCCCCGACCCGATCCGTGGCGGCGCCCACATCCTGGTCCTGTGCGAGGTCGAGGAGATCGACGGCGAGGCGCACTCCAGCAACACGCGCGCTCAGCTCCGCCCGATCGCCGAGCGTTTCGCCGAGCAGGAGTCGTGGTTCGGCATCGAGCAGGAGTACACCTTCTTCAAGGGCTCGCGCCCGCTCGGCTTCCCCGAGGGCGGCTTCCCCGCCCCGCAGGGCCCCTACTACTGCGGTGTGGGCGCCGACGCGATCTTCGGCCGTGAGATCGTCGAGCTGCACCTCGACCGCTGCCTGGCCGCCGGCCTGGCCATCTCCGGCATCAACGCCGAGGTCATGCCAGGCCAGTGGGAGTTCCAGGTAGGCCCGGCCGGACCGCTCGAGGTCTCCGACCACCTGTGGATCGCCCGCTGGCTGCTGTACCGCACCGCCGAGGAGTTCGGCGTCGAGGCCACCCTCGACGCCAAGCCCGCCCGCGGCGACTGGAACGGCGCCGGCGCGCACACCAACTTCTCCACCAAGGCGATGCGCGAGGGCTACGACGCCATCATCACCGCCTGCGAGGCGCTCGGCGAGGGCGACAAGCCGATGGAGCACGTCACCCAGTACGGCTCCGGCATCGAGTCCCGCCTGACCGGCGCCCACGAGACCGCGCCGTGGAACAAGTACTCCTACGGCGTCTCCCACCGCGGCGCCTCGGTGCGCATCCCGTGGCAGGTCGAGGTGGACAAGAAGGGCTACATCGAGGACCGTCGCCCGAACGCCAACGTCGACCCGTACGTGGTCACCCGCCTGCTCGTCGACACCTGCTGCGCCGCCCTCGAGAAGGCCGGCCAGGTCTAACAGCAAGGTCCCTCGCCTCCGGCTCGGGGCCGGTCTCCCCCGGGGGCTCCCGCCCCCGTCCCGCCCCCGTTGACCACGGCGGCCGGATTGTCCGGGATGTTGAGCATGTGGAAGGCCCATCGCTGATTCGGCGGTGGGCTTTCTCATTGCTCGGGGATCAGAGTCAGGGCCGCTTGCGCTGCTGCCCTCACCGCGCGACCGGGATGGTCCAGGCGATCCTCGTCCTGCAAGCGGCCGCAACTCTGGATGAAAACGCTCAGTGCTGGACCAAGCCGCCGACCGGGACGGGATTGACATGGCCGGTTGCCGGAAGGGTCTGTGCCAGAGCGAGACCGACATCGACCAACGATGATCGGCGGAGGCGTGCAACGTCGGGAATCGGGGTCCAGACCGACTCGGCGGTTTCGCCGTTCGGCTCAGGCCGGAGTTGGCCACCGGTGACACAACCCGGTAGAAGATGCCGACATTCTGGTGCTCGGGCAGGCCGGGCAAAGAGTCGGCCGCGGGAATCACCCTCGAATCCACGCCCAGCAAGCGTTCAACCACTCCGTCACAGCCGGTCTCCTCAGCGACCTCCCGGATGACCGCGTCGAATGGATCCTCCCCGTGCTCGACCTTTCCGCCCGGTAAAGTCCAGTGCCGCTCGCCCTTCGGTCCTAAGTAATGGGCGAGCAGCACTCGTCCGTCCTCGATGCACACGGCGTAGGCCGCCAGTCGGAAGCTCATCGCCGAACGCTATCCCAGCGCTCAAGATCCGCGTATTCGGTTATTGATCTTGGTTGATCTTACCGGGAGCCATTCCGTCGGCCCAACCAAGCGCCACGTTCATCCCAAGCGGCCACGTCGGGCTGGAAATGGCGCACTGATTCTGTTTCAGCCTGACATTCAAACAAGACAGGTGGCCGCTCGCTCGCCGGAGGTTGAAAAGGCTCAGTGTCCGAATACGAAGGTTGGATCGTTCAGGCGAACAGTTCGTCGGTGGAGGTAACGGTTCCTGCGCGGAGGACCCATGCGGCGAGCTGCTCGAGGTCATTACAGCCAAGGATTCGCCGGCGAGCCTCCTCCGAGACGGTTACGCCGTGGTGCTCGAGCAGCATGATGATGCAGTGTGCTTCGCCCTCCGCCTTGCCTTCCTCCTTGCCTCGGTCGTAGTGCTCCTTGGCGAACGGGCTGTAGATCGGCCAGGTGGTGGACGACATGATCTCCTCCAGGAGGCGCTTGGTCGCCGGCGAGGCCAGGCGATATGCGTATTCATAGTACTGCGGAGCGTGTTCGGGATCGACCTTCTCGAGCGATGTGAGGAACACTTCGATCACATCCCGCCGCTCTCCGTGCACCATCACTGACACCGCGGCCAACTCTGGTCGTTCGATCGCGTAGGACAGGTCGGTGACAGCCGGAATGACGTCCGGCCCGAGCACTCGTGGGGTGAGGGTGAACCCCGGGAGGCCCGTGGTGATGGGCTCGGCCGCCCATGCCGCCACCTTGGGATCGGGGCAGACGGCCAGGATGGTCACCGGCCTGCGTAGTCGTAGCCACAGCGCGGCGGCGTATCGCGGCCACGCCTCGCGTTTGCTCTCGAGGGGCGCCTGCTGGATCTCGACCACGATGCCGTGCTCCGGGTCGTGCTGCGAGCCGACGATGATCACTGAGTCGGCCTGGAAGTCGATCGAGAGCCTGTCGTTGAAATCCGCGGGGGCGACGTGTGCCATGGCGCCGTCCAGCGATTCCATTCCGAATAGGTCCGTCAGGATTTCCACGGCGAAAGCTGGACGAGAACGAAACAGCAGATTCAACGTGTCATGTTCTGTAGTGGGCATACACGGAATGTTACCGGTCGTATTCAATGGGTGCAGATGAATTGCGGAAGAACTTAGCCCAGCCGAGCCAGATAAATTCGCCGAGCCTCGTCAATGACCTTCACATAATCATCGAGCTGCCACGCGTAATCGAATTTCCCCGACGTCCGCACCAGTTCCTCCAGCAGGTCGATCCACCGCAGGCAGAACAGCACGTCCTCCTCCCTGGCCACCCGCCGATGCTCCACGTCCAGGTACACCGGGCTCGTGTGCGCGTACACGTGCGTGAACAGCGAGCGAGGGTGCGCGCCGCCGTCTGCCACCGCCACGACGTACGTGGGCCAGTCCACGGTCAGCTCCGCCGTCACCTCCGAGCCGGAGGAGGAGGCCAGCTCCCCGTCGGCCGTCAGCAGCGTCAGCCGCTCGACCTCGGGCCCGATGACGCGGGCCGTTACCTGGACCCGCTCGCCCGGCGTCAGGTCGAGCGTCTCGCCGGGCCCGCGGCCTTCCACCAGCAGTTCGAGGAACGGCCCCGTGGTGGCGAACGTGCGGCCCCGCCGTACGGCATCGGCGTAGGCGGCCGCCGTCAGCGGCCCCTCCACCCGCGCGTAGGTGCGCTCCCAGCCGACGGGACTGGCCACCATCTCCATCCGCTGCCTGGTGAAGGTCAGCATCGAGTCGGTGCCCGCGCCGATCAGCCGCCGGTAGGCCGACGCCGAGCCGGTCGCGCACGAGAAGTGCAGCAGCTCGAACCCGTCGACGAGGCCGAGCGCCGCGTCGACGACCGCCATCCTGGCCGTGCAGCCGGGCGTGCCGACGAGCTGCTCGGGCGTCTCGGTCGGTCCGCGGAAGGCGTGCGCGTAGCCGACGAGCGCGCCCAGCTCCCTCAGCTCCCTGAGGGCCTCGCTCGTCGGCGGCCAGTCGGGCGCGCCCGCGAACCCCGTCGCGTACAGCGAGGGCGGGCCTGCCGGCGCGAAGGCGTGCAGGTGGCCGAACAGGTCGTTGCGGTGCTCGACCCCCATCCTGGCCACGTGGGTCGCGTCCGACCACGGCAGGTCCTGGCCCGCCCAGTGCTCCAGCGCCTCCTTGTCCAGCACCCGCTCGCCCGAGACGTTGGCGGCCAGCAGGCTCAGCACGTGGAGGTCCTCGCCGTGCTGGGAGTCGGCCGCCCACTGCGGCGGCGCCACCAGGTCGCCGACATAGTTGAGGTGGACGTGCAGGTCGCCGCCGTACCAGCCCCTGGCCGCCGCGTCGTAGATGCGCTTGGGGGTCAGCTCGACCAGCGTCTCGATGTGCTCGGGCGGGGTGAGCGTGGTCTCCGCGCAGCCGTACTCCATGCCTCTGGTCACCCTGATCGTCAGCGGCTCGGCGGGGACGAACAGCATCAGGTCGTCTCCGTGGAAGTACGGCACGCCGTTGTAGTCGCGCTTGGGCGGCACGCCCGGCGGGTACCAGCCCTGCCCGTCGGCGTTCCACACGCTCCACCGGCACGGGAACCCGGCACGCAGCCGCAGCGCCGCCCTGGGCGCGGTCCTGGTCAGGCTCGACAGGTCGATGACGCGGCCGTCGACGCGCACGTCCGCCGCCGTGTCGAGCTCGACCAGGCGGGCGCCCTTCGAGGCGACCTCGTACACCTGCTCGCCGACCGTCACCCACGCCTCGTGGTCGCAGGCGCTGTCGATCAGCAACGTGAGGGGCAGCGGCGCGTCTCCCACCACCGCTCTGGTACGGCCCCGCAGGTCGTGGCCGTCGGGCGTGAGGCTGAGCACCGCCAGCCCCTCGGGCGGGATGGGGCCGAGCGCGCCGCGCAGCACCTCGTCGTAGTCGAGCTCGCACTCCAGACGATGCAGCTCGGCCGGACCGGCCTCGGGTGACTGCTGCCTGGCCAGGCGCCTGGCCTCCCTCCAGAAGGGGCCGACGTCCACGAACCGCGACTGGCTCATGACTCTGACGTAGGCGATGGGGGGTTCGCCCCAGGTCATCCCGTGGTCGGCCAGGAGCTGGCGGTACTCCTCCAGCATCCTGGCCACGGGCACTGGCAGCATCGGATCGTCACGCATCGGTTTCTCCCCGTAGTCGCAGGCGCCGTCATCGTGACACACACCGGCGTTGGCCTGCGGTGGGGCGGATGTGGTTTTCCCACACCCGGGTTGACGCAGCTTCGACCCAGATCAACTCAGAGGCGGAAGTCGAGGTCAGGGGTGATCTCGGCGACGTCCATCTGGGCCTTCTGCAGCCTCCCCGAGTGGTCCCAGTTCATCGCCTGCCAGCGGGTGAACTGGTCGAGCACCCACATGCCGGACTGGCGGCTGCCGTTGCCCGACTTGCCGTTGCCGCCGAACGGCAGGTGCGCCTCGGCGCCGCTGGTGGAGTTGTTGACGCTGACCATGCCCGCCGAGACGCCCTCGCGGAAGCGGAAGGCGCTGCGCGGGTCGGTGGTGTAGATCGAGGACGACAGGCCGTATCCGGGCAGGTTGGCCAGGTCGATCGCCTCGTCCAGCGTGCTGAAGGTGGTCACGCCCACGATCGGGCCGAACGTCTCCTCCGTGAACAGCCGGTCGCCCCGCTTGACCCCGTCGACGATCGTCGGGTGGTAGTAGATGCCGCCCTCGCCGGTGAAGGACCCGCGCGGGTTGCCGGCGCTGATCCTGCCCTGCGGGGTCAGCACGGTGTGGTGCGGCTGCACCCAGGTCAGGAACTCCTCGAACGTGTCGGCGAACTTCTGGTCCAGCAGCGGGCCGGCCAGCACCTCGCCCCTCGGGTCGCCGATCTCGGCCTCGGCCAGCGCCCTGGTGAAGCGCTCGACGAACTCGGCATGCACCGACTCGTGGACGATGGCGGTGCCGAGGCTGGTGCAGCGCTGGCCGGCCGTACCGAAACCGGCGAACAGCGCGCCCTCGACGGCCAGGTCGAGGTCGGCGTCCGGCATGATCACCATCGGGTTCTTGCCGCCCAGCTCCAGGCACGGCGACTGCAGATGGCGCCCGCACAGCTCGCCGATCTTCCTGCCGACCTCGGACGATCCGGTGAAGCCGACCTTGTTCACCGTGCCCTCGGTCAGGGCCGTCTCCAGCCCCTCGAAGGTCTGCCGCCCGTCGGCGAAGACGACGTTGAGCACGCCCTCCGGCAGGCCCGAGGCGGCGAACAGCTGGTACATCGCGTGCGCCGACGCGGCGGCGTACTCGGCCGGCTTCCACACCACGGCGTTGCCGCACAGCAGGGCCGGAACGAGGTACCAGCTCGGCACCGCCACGGGGAAGTTGCCCGCCGTGATCACCGCGGCGACGCCGATCGGGTTGCGGAAGGTGAACAGGTTCTTGTCCGGCATCTCCGACGGCACGGTCTGGCCGTAGAGCCTGCGCCCCTCGCCGAGGAAGAAGTCGCAGGTGTCGACGATCTCGCGGACCTCGCCGAGCGACTCCGCGTACGGCTTGCCGATCTCCTCGGTCACCAGCCTGGCCAGTGCCTCGGCGTTCGCCTCCACCAGCCTGCCGATCGAGGCGATCACCCTGCCGCGGACCGGCGCGGGCGTGGCCGCCCACTCCCGCTGCGCCTCCTTGGCGGTACGGCAGGCGGCGGCGAAGGTGGCCGCGTCGGCCAGCCCCACCCGCGCGACGACCTGGGCGGTGTCGGCGGGGTTTGTCGAGTCGTAGATAGTGGTGGAGGCGGCTTCCTTGCCGCCGACTACGGAGACGATCTGACGGGTCACCGGTGACCTCCTCGTGGTTCTTCCTGCCGCAAGCCAATCATTCCGTACGACTTCCGGAAAACAGCTATGTCATGCGGTGAAGTCGGCGAATTCAAACCCCGGAGAGACCACGCAGCTCACCAGCACCTCCTCATCGCCCGCGGGACGCGCCGCCTGCCACACGCCCGCGGGCACCCTGGCCTGCGGCACCTGCCCCTCCTCGACCGCCGGGCCCAGCACGACCTTCTCCTCGCCGATGGTCAGCGTCAGCGGGCCGCCCCTGTGCCACAGCCAGACCTCGTCGGATTTGACCATGTGCGGGACCGACTCCTCGCCCGGCTGGAGCAGGAAGTAGATGCCGGTCGCGCTCGCCCTCGGCCCGTCGTAGCCCTCTGGCTCGAAGGTGACGGCGCTCTTCCACGTCTGCCGGTACCAGCCGCCCTCGGGGTGGGGGAGCAGGTCGAGCGCCTCGGCGATCGGCGGCCGCTCGACGAAGGCGACGGCCCGGCCGCGAACGTCGCGGCGCAGGAAGCGGGTGCGGTCGAGGACGAGCTGGCCTTCGAGGTCGCTGGCCAGCGCTTCCGCCTCATCGGCGACCTGGGTGACGGGGCCGTCCGGATAGATCTTCAGCTCCATGGGGCGAGTCTAGGTCCGGCCGTAGCGATCATCATCGGCCCGCGGAATTGTCGGCGCGGCTCGCTAGTGTGCGGCAGGTGAACGAAGAATCCGCTCCCCAGGGCTCGCGGGTGGCGCCCGCGCGCCACGCGCGGGTGGCGGCTGGGCTGGCGGAGCTGGAGCGGTGGCTCGCCGACCAGATCCGCCACGGGCTCGCGGCGGCCGACGAGCGCGAGTGGGCCGAGCTGTCCAGGCGGCTGGTCGACGCGCAGGCCCCAGGGGTGGCGGGCATCGTCGGCAGGCTGGGCGCGGCCAGGGCCGCCGCCGACTGGCCGGAGCGGCTGCTGGCGGAGTACGCACTGCTCCACCTGCTCGCCGTCGGGTACCGCAGGGCCGCCGACCTGCCCGACGAGCTGGCCAGGACGGTGCGGACCAGGGTGGGCTTTCCCGTCTCCCGCGAGGAGGTGGCGGGCGGGCCTGCCGTACGCGATCGGTGGCATGTCGTGGGGCGGCGCGACGAGACGCACGATCGGCTGGTGGCGCGGCGGGTGTGGCTGAAGGGGAGCAGCACCGGGCGGGCGGCGCTCGTGCTGACGTTCGCGCCGGTGGGGCACGCGCTCGACGACTCCCTGGTGACGGGGCAGGCCGTCGACGCTTCCATGGCCTTCTATCCCGGCGCGTCCCCGCTGCGGGCCCTGGTGTCCGCTCGGCACGACGACGCGTCCTGCTGGCGTGACGGTGCGTCTGGCACGGGTGGCGAGGCTTCCGATTGGCGCGATGGTGCGTCCCGCTCGCACGATGCCGCGACCGTGCCCGCCGGGGCTCCGCCGGGAGTGAGCGAGGAGGAGGCGCTCGCCGAGGTGGCCGCGGCGCTCGCGGGAGACCCGTGGACCGAGTCGTGGCCGCTGGTCCTGGCCGGGGTGGTCCCCTCGGGCGACCGGCTCGGCGGGCTCAGGCTGCATCCCAGGGTCGACCCGCCCTGGCGGCTGATCGCCGTGTCAGGGGGCAGGCCGCTCACCGTGGCCGCCGAGTGGACCCCGCGCGGCCTGATCCCGTTGACCACGTGGGACGAGCGGGGACAGGCGGTGATCCTTTGAGCGAGGTGTGGGAGGAGCTCGTCTCCGCCGCCCTGGTCGGCACCGACCGCAGGCCGCACCACGGGGATCTGCTGGCGGCCGCCGCCGTCGAGCTGGTCCGGCGCAGGGCGGGCCAGGTGCCGTACGGCGAGCGGCCGCCCGCTCCCGCGCCCGCGCGCGAGGAGGAGCAGGAGGCCGTGAGCCCGGCGGCCGCCGCGCGCCTGGGCTGGATCCTCGACGGCCGCCACCCGCGCCTGCTGCCCGAGTGGCTGGCCCTGGCGGCGGCCACCGGGCGCAGGGTGCCGCCGCGGCTGCTGCCCGAGCTGCTCGACAAGGGGGCGCGAGACCGGTCGATCAGGCCGTTCCTCGGCGTGCTCGCGGGCCGGCGCGGCAGGTGGCTGGCCGGGCTCAACCCCGCGTGGTCCTATCTCCTGGCCGAGCCGACGGGTCTCCAGGCAGGGACGGCCGAGAGCTGGGAGCTGGGCGGCCACGGTGACCGCCTCGCCTACCTGGAGCGGCTGCGCGCGAGCGATCCCGGCGCGGCCAGGCGGCTGCTGGAGCAGGCATGGGAGAAGGAGACGCCCGACGACAGGGCGCAGTTCCTGGCGCTGCTGGGGGAAGGGCTGTCGATGGCCGACGAGCCGTTCCTCGAGAGCGTGCTCGACGACCGGCGCAGGGAGGTGCGCCAGCAGGCCGCCGACCTGCTCACCAGGCTGCCGGGCTCCAGGCTCGCGGGCCGGATGGCCGAGCGCGCGGCCGGCTGCCTCGCCGTACGGGATGACCGGATCGTGGTCGAGCCGCCCGCGGCGTGCGACAGGGGGATGGAGCGCGACGGCATCAGGGCCAGGCCGCCCAGGGGCACGGGCGAGCGCGCCTGGTGGCTGCAGCAGGTCGTCGCCAGGGCGCCGCTGCGGATGTGGGACACCGCGCTGCTCAGGGCGAAGATCCCGGAATGGGGTCGGGAGGTGCGTTCGGGCTGGGTGCGGGCGGCCGTGCTGCAACGGGATCCCGTGTGGGCCAGGGCGCTGTTCGCGTGGGATCCGCTCGCGGACCTGCTGGCCGTGCTGCCACCGGACGACCAGGACGAGGTGGCCGCCGACTTCGTGCACAGGCACGGCGTCGACGGCCAGATGATCATGGTGTTGGGCGGGGCCTCGACGCCCTGGGGGAGAGGGCTGGCGCACGCCGTCCTCACCAAGATCGGGAAGGTGGCGGCCACGCAGCCGTGGAACCTCGACGAGCTGGCCAGGATGGCGGGGGAGCGGATCGACCCCGCCGACCGGTTCATGGCCGACGGGCTGAGCGAGGTCTCGAACCTGCTCGCCTTCCGCGCCGAGATGACGAAGGAGCTCAGGTGACGACCGTTCTGCGACCGCACGCCGAAGACCACTACGCCGAGGAGCTGGAGCTGCTGGCCAAGGAGGACGACAGGGTCAGGCCACCCGGCTGGCGGCTGTCGCCGTGGGCGGTCACCACCTACCTGCTCGGCGACGGCGACCGGATCACGCCCAAGTACATCGGCGCGCGCCGCATCGTCGAGGTCGCCGTGGCCACCCTGGCCACCGACAGGGCGCTGCTGCTGCTCGGCGTGCCTGGCACCGCCAAAACGTGGCTGTCGGAGCATCTGGCCGCCGCCATCAGCGGCGACTCCACACTCCTGGTGCAGGGCACGGCCGGCACCGCCGAGGAGGCGATCCGCTACGGCTGGAACTACGCCAGGCTGCTGGCCGAGGGCCCTTCGCGCGACGCGCTGACCCCCTCGCCGGTCATGCGCGCGATGGCCGAGGGCCGCATCGCGCGGGTCGAGGAGCTGACCAGGATGCCGTCCGACGTGCAGGACGCGCTGATCACGGTGCTGTCGGAGAAGACACTGCCGATCCCCGAGCTCAACCAGGAGGTCCAGGCCAGGCGCGGCTTCAACCTCATCGCCACCGCCAACGACCGCGACAGGGGCGTCAACGAGCTGTCCAGCGCGCTGCGTCGGCGCTTCAACACCGTCGTGCTGCCCGTGCCGGCCAGCGCGGAGGAGGAGGTGGCCATCGTCGCCCGCCGCGTCGCCGAGCTGGGCCGCTCGCTGGAGCTGCCGGAGACGTCGGCAGGCATGGCGGAGATCCGCAGGGTCGTCACCGTCTTCCGCGAGCTGCGCGACGGCGTCACCGAAGACGGGCGCACCAAGCTCAAGTCGCCCAGCGGCACCCTGTCGACGGCCGAGGCGATCTCGGTGCTGACCGGCGGGATCGCGCTGGCCGCCCACTTCGGCGACGGCGTCGTGCGCGCGGCCGACGTGGCGGCGGGCATCGTCGGCGCGGTCGTGCGGGAGCCGGTCTCCGACCGGGTGGTGTGGCGGGAGTACCTCGAGACCGTCGTGCGCGAGCGCGAAGACTGGCGCGACTTCTACCGCGCCTGCAGGGAGGTGCCGTGAGCGTTTCCGTGCTCGGGATCCGTCACCACGGTCCCGGGTCGGCGCGTGCCGTACGAGAGGAGCTGCGCCGGCTCCGACCCGACGCGGTCCTGGTCGAAGGGCCGCCGGAGGCCGACGCCCTGCTCGGGCTCGCACCCGAGATGGAGCCGCCGGTCGCGCTGCTGGCTCACGCGCGCGCTCACGCCGTCTTCTGGCCTTTCGCGGTGTTCTCCCCGGAATGGCAGGCCATCCTGTACGGCACGGCGGCCGGGATCCCCGTCCGCTTCATCGACCTGCCCGCCGCTCACACCCTGGCCGCCTCCGCCGCCGCTTCTTCCGCCGAGGACCCGCTGGGCGACCTGGCCGCCGCCGCGGGCTACGACGATCCCGAACGCTGGTGGGAGGACGTCGTCGAACACCGCGGCGACACGCCGTTCCAGGTGATCGCCGAGGCCATGACGGCCGTACGTGAGGGACACGTCCCCGGCGAGCGGGAGGCCCGGCGCGAGGCCCACATGCGCCGCTGCCTGCGGGCGGCGATCAAGGAAGGCCACGAACGCATCGCGGTTGTCTGCGGCGCCTGGCACGTCCCGGCCCTGGCCGGCCCGCTGCCGTCCGCCGCCGCCGACAACGCCCTGCTGCGCGGGCTGCCCAAGGTGAAGGCCGAGCTGACCTGGGTCCCATGGACGTACGGCAGGCTCGCCTCCCGCAGCGGCTACGGCGCGGGCATCACCTCGCCCGGCTGGTACCACCACCTGTTCACCGCCCCCGACCGGCCGGTCGAACGCTGGCTCACCGCAGCCGCGCAGGTCCTGCGCGAGGAGGGACGGGTCGTCTCCGCCGCCCACGTCATCGAGGCGGTACGGCTGGCCGACGGGCTCGCCGCGCTGCGCGGCCGGCCGCTCGCCGGGCTCGGCGAGGTGACGGAGGCAGTACGCGCCGTGCTGTGCGACGGCGACGAGCTGCTGGTCTCGCTGGTCCAGCGGCGCATGGTGGTCGGCGACCGGCTCGGCGCGGTGAGCGAACGCACGCCGATGGTGCCGCTCCAGCGCGATCTGGTGGAGCAGCGCAGGAAGGTGAAACTGAAGGCCGAGGCGGTGGAGCGGGAGCTCGACCTCGACCTGCGCAGGCCGATCGATCTGGCGCGCAGCCACCTGTTGCACCGGTTGCGGGTGCTCGGCGTGGAGTGGGGGCGGCTGGGGGAGACGCGGGGGAAGGGGACGTTCAGGGAGGTGTGGCGGCTGACCTGGCACCCCGAGTTCGACCTGAGGCTCATCGAGTCGGCGGCCCTCGGCACGACCGTGGAGTCCGCCGCCACCCAACGGGCCCGCGACCTGGCGTCCGGACACCTGGAAGGCGGCCCCTCTCACGGAGAGCCGTCACCCGGCGGGTCTGGAGACGGCAGGTCTTCGGGCGGCGGGCCGTCGGGCGGTCCGGCGGGGTCGCTCGCCGAGCTGACCGGGTTGGTGGAGCTGTGCCTGCTGGCGGACCTGCGCGATGCGCTGCCCGACGTGCTGTCGGCGTTGTCGGCGTGCGCGGCGCTCGACACCGACCTCACCCACCTCATGGCCGCCCTGCCCGCGATGGCCCGAGCCCACCGCTACGGCGACGTCCGAGGCACTTCGGCGGCAGGGCTCGAGGCGGTCGCGGAATCGATGCTCGACAGGATCTGCGCGGGGCTGCCCGCGGCGGTGACCGGCCTCGACGACGAAAGCGCGGCGGCCCTGGTCCGGCACCTCGACGCCGTCCACGCGGCCACCGCTCTCCTCACCGACCCTCCACCCCCCGTCGCTATCCCTCCGCCTGCTTCTGGAGACGCCCCCGGCGAGGTCGCTCCGCCCACTACCGGAGCTCCGGCTGGCTCCGGCGGGGCGTCCGAGCCCGGGATGCCAGGTGCCGACGTAAGCCGACGGGCCATGACATCGTCGAGAAAGCGCTGGCTGGCGACCCTGGAGGCCGTGTGCGACCACGCCGGGCCACACGGGCTCATCGAGGGCAGGCTCACCCGCCTCCTCCTCGACGCCGGCGAGCTCGACCCGCGCGCCGCCGGCGACCGCATGTCCAGGGCGATGTCGCACGGCCACCCTCCCGCCAGATCCGCCGCATGGGTCGAGGGGTTCCTCGCGGGCGGCGCGCTCATGCTCGTCCACGACCCCCGCCTGCTTGCCCTCGTCGACGGCTGGCTGTCGGGCCTGACAGACGACCAGTTCATCGAGGTGCTGCCGCTGCTGCGCCGGACGTTCGCCGCCTTCGAGGCCCCGGAGCGGCGCGCGATCGGCGAGCGCGTGCGAACGGCAGGCTCCGGTACGGCGAGCCGTCCGCACGAGGTGGACGAGGGCCGGGCGGCGCCGGCCGTACGAACGGTGCGGATGATATTGGGGGTCGCGCATGGATGAGCGGCTGCGCAGGTGGCGGCTGGTGCTGGGCGGCGGCGACGCCGACGGCACCGGGTTCGCGCCGCATGGCGCCGACGCCAGGATGGACGAGGCGCTCGCCGCCGTCTACGAGGGCGAGCCGGACCGGGCGGGCGGGCTCGGCGTTTCGGCGCCGCGAGTGGCACGCTGGCTGGGCGACATCAGGTCCTACTTCCCTTCCACCGTCGTCCAGGTCATGCAGCGGGACGCCATCGAGCGGCTCAACCTCACCAGGCTGCTGCTCGAACCCGAGATGCTCGAGGCGGTCGAACCGGACGTGCACCTGGTGGGCACCCTGCTCGCGCTCAACCGCGTCATGCCCGACGAGTCGCGCGAGTCGGCGCGCGCGGTGGTGCGCACGGTCGTGGGCGAGTTGCAACGCAGGCTGACCGAACGGACCAGGTCGGCGATCGCCGGAGCGCTGGATCGGGCGGCCAGGACGCACCGGCCGAAGCGCACCGCCGACATCGACTGGGACCGGACGATCAGGGCGAACCTCCGCCACTACCTGCCCGAGCGGCGCACGCTGGTGCCGTCCAAGCTCGTCGGGTACGCCAGGCGGCAGAGCGCCGTGCGCCGCGACGTGGTGCTGTGCGTCGACCAGAGCGGGTCGATGGCCACCTCGGTGGTGTATTCGGGGGTGTTCGGCGCGGTGCTGGCGTCGATGCGGTCGTTGAAGACGTCGCTGGTGGTGTTCGACACGGCGGTGGTGGACCTCACCGACCAGCTGCACGATCCGGTGGAGGTGCTGTTCGGCACGCAGCTCGGCGGCGGCACGGACATCAACAGGGCCGTCGCCTACAGCCAGGAGCTGATCACCCGGCCGACCGATTCGATCTTCATCCTGATCAGCGACCTGTTCGAGGGTGGGGTACGGCAGGACCTGCTGCGCCGGATCGCGACGATGACGCAGGCGGGGGTGCAGGTGATCGTGCTGCTGGCGTTGTCGGACGACGGCGCGCCCTTCTACGACCACGACAACGCGGCGGCGCTGGCGGCGTTGGGGGTGCCGGCGTTCGCCTGCACGCCCGACGCGTTCCCCGACCTCATGGCCGCCGCCATCCAGCGCCAGGACCTCACCCAGTGGAGGGAGCGTCACCTGACCTGACACTCACCTCGTCTCCAGCTCCGGCGTGGTCGGACCCGCGCTTTCCAGCGGAAGACGTGCCGCCGTCCGGCCGGAGCGCCAGAGATGAGAGCGTCAGAGATAAGGGGAAGCCCCGATCAGGCGGCGACGACGTTGTCCTTCACGCGTAGCCGTTCGCCAAGGAATCCGCCGAGTGCCGTGATCAGGGACAGGCCCACCAGCAGCAGAGCCGCCGGCCACGACGCTCCACCGCTGGTCTGCAGGAGCGCGGTCGCGATGAACGGCAGGAACCCGGTCAGCGCGCCGGCCAGGTTGTAGGCCAGGGCGACACCGCTGTAGCGAAGACGGGCCGGGAACAGCTCGGTGAGCAACGCGCCGGAGACCGCGTACGCCACGGAGATCACGCCGATACCGGCCGCCACGGCCAGCACGATCGCCGCCGGGTTCCTGGTGTCGATCAGCCAGAAGAGGGGGAAGGCGCACACGGCACTGAGGAGACCGCCCCACAGCGTGACCCGGCCGGGGCCGAGGCGTTCGGCGAGCCGTCCCATGGCGATGATCACCACGACCTCGACGAGGGCCGCCACCAGGGTGGCGTTGACCATGAGGTCGGCAGGCAAGCCCAACTGGGTCGTGCCGTAGCTGATCACGAAGGTGGTCAGCACGTAGAAGCCGCCGATGCCCAGCAGCGCCGAGGCCATCGCGACCAGCAGCCGCCGCCATGCCGTACGGAAGACTTCCAGCGCGGGGATCTTGGCCCGCTCGTCCTGCTCGATCAGCTGGTCGAACAGCGGCGACTCCTCGACCTTGCGGCGGATGTAGAAGGCGACCGCCATGAGCGGGAAGGCCGCGAGGAACGGCAGGCGCCAGCCCCAGGCGTCGAACTGTTCTTGGGGAAGGAGCAGCACCAGGGCGAACGCGCCGGAGGAGAGCAGGGTGCCGACGGGGGAACCGATCTGCGGCATGGCGGCGTAGCGGCCGCGCTTGTCGAGCGGTGCGTGCTCCACGGCCAGGGTGACGGCGCCGCCCCACTCGCCGCCGACCGCGATGCCCTGGAGCAGCCGGAGCAGGACCAGCAGGAGCGGCGCGGCGACGCCGATGGAGTCGAACGCCGGCAACAGGCCGATGCAGCCGGTGGCCACGCCGATCATGACCACGGTGATCAGCAGGGCGGGGCGCCGTCCGATGCGGTCGCCCAGCCAGCCGAAGATGAGGGCGCCGAACGGCCGGGCCACGAAGCCGACACCGAAGGTCGCGAACGCGGCCATGGTGGCCGCCGTGGGGTCCAGCGTGGTGAAGTACAGCCGGTTGAAGACGATGGCGGCGGCGGTGCCGAAGAGGAAGTAGTCGTACCACTCCAGGGCCGTGCCGACGAAGGCGGCGAAGGCGACGCGTGCCGCGTCCTTGCCGCTGACGACGACCGAGGTACCCGGCGGGGGACCGGCGGCGGCGTGGTCGGGCGTGTTCATGTCTGACTCCTTGCGTCGGGGAGTGTCGATGTCGTGCCATCGGCGATGGCGTCGGCACCGTGGACGCATACGCCGTCCACGAAAGTTGCGATGACCTTGATGGCGCCGATCCGATCGCTGGCGACCTCGACGGGGTCGTCGGACAGCAGCACGAAATCCGCGCACTTGCCTGGGCTGAGGCTGCCGCGCCTGTCCTCGTCGTGGCTGGCCCACGCGGCGTCGAGGGTGTAGGCGCGCAACGCCTGCTCCGAGCTCACCCGTTCGTCGGGGGCGAGCACGGCGCCGGTGCTGCTGAGGCGCTCGACCATGGACTGCATGCCCAGCAGCGGCGCTCCGGGCGCGACCGGCCGGTCGGAGCTTCCTGGCACCCGGATCCCCCGATCGAGGAAGGAGCGGTGCCGGTACATCCACAGCGTGCGGTCAGGGCCGAGCGCCTGGGCCATGGTGTCGCCGACGGCGTACAGGAAGCGTGCCTGCGGTACCGGGACCACGCCGAGTTCGGCGTAGCGGTCGAGCTGGTCGGGGCGGACGACCGCGGAGTGCTCGATGCGGTGCCGTACGTCGGCGCGCGGCATCGAGCGCTGGGCCTGCGCGAACGCATCGAGAGCGAGATCGACGGCGCTGTCGCCGATCGCGTGGGCGGCCACCCGCCAGCCGGCTCGATGCGCCTGCACGATCAGCCGGCGCATGTCGTCGGGGTCGTTCTGGTAGACGCCGACGGCGTGGTCGTGGCCGCAGAAGGGTTGCGACACGGCGGCGGTCCTGCCGATGAGCGAGCCGTCCAGCCAGATCTTCATCGGCCCGAGCCGCAGCCGGTCGTCGCCGAACCCCGTGCGCAGTCCGAGGTCCAGTCCGGTGGTGATGGAATCGTCGGCGTGCGCGCGCAGGGCGTGCATGTTGTCGGCGGCCACCATGAGCTCCACCCGGGTGCGCAGCGTGCCGCGCTCTCGGGCCAGCTGGTAGGCGGCGGCCTCGACCGGGCTGCGGCCGATGAGGCCGAGGCCGATCCCCGCCTCCACGACGTGGGTGAGACCCTCCGCGGCGTAGACGGCGCTGGCCCGGGAGACCGCGTCCGCGAGCTCCGCCACCGGGTACGGCATGACAAGGGCGGACACCAGGCTCTGGGCGCGTTCCTGCAGCAGCCCCGTCGGCGTGCCGTCGGGATCACGGACCACCACGCCGCCGTCGGGCTCCTCGGCGGCCCCGTCGAGCACGCCGGCCAGCCGCAGCACCTCGCTGCTGACCACGCACATGTGGCCGGAGCGGTGTTTCAGCCACACCGGTCGCCCACCGGCCGCCCGGTCAAGCCCGTCCCGGTGGGGGTGGGCGCCCATGACGGTGTCGTCGTAGCCGGAGCCCACGACCCAGGCGTCGGCGGGCAGGGCCGCCGCACGGCGGGCGACGGCCTCGTACGCCTGGTCGAGCGTGGCCGCGTCCGCGAGGTCGAGCTCGCCGAGGGACTGGCCGAACCAGGCCATGTGGTTGTGGGCGTCACCGAATCCGGGGACGACGACGGCACCCGAGCAGTCGAGCGTGGTGCGGGCGGGAAGGTCCTCCACGAGGTCGTCGAGGCCGACGACGCGTCCCGCGAAGACGCCGATGGTGCGGGCGCGCGGGTGACGGTCGTCGACCGTACGGACGCGGGCGTTGCGCAGTTTGAGATCGAGCATGTCAGGCGAGGTTCTGCAGTCGGGTCAGCGGCAGGTCGGCGGCATGGTGGATGTCCACCGGGCGGCCGTCCACCAGCACGGGGTCAGGTGTGGTCGGCACGCGCACGTCGGGCACGGCGGTGTTGGCCACCATGTCGCCGCAGGTGAGCCCGCGGCTGTCGCGCAGAGCCGTGTAGCGGATGCCGGTGGGCAGGGCCTCGCGGGCGGTGCGGTCGTCGAGGCAGGCCCCGGAGACGAAGACGGTCGACAGCCGGCGGGGGGCCGCGCCGAGGCCGCCGAAGTACGGCCCCATCACGCGGGGTTGCGTGAGCCGCGTGGACCCTGATCCCGAGCCGGACAGCCCCCAGGCGACGAATCCGGACTTGAGGACCAGCTCCGGCTGGGCGCCGAACGTCACCGGCCGCCACAGCACGATGTCGGCGACGCTTCCCGGCCGCAGCGACCCCACGTCCATGGCCATGCCGTGGGCGATGGCCGGGTTCAGCGTGATCTTCGCCAGGTAGCGCAGCACCCGCGCGTTGTTGACGACGTCGGGGCCGGTCTCTCCCGCCAGCCGCGCCTGGACGTGGGCCACCTGCCAGGTACGGCGCGCGGTCTCCGCGATCCGGCCCATCCCCATGGAGTCCGAGTTGACGATGCTGATCGCGCCGAGATCGTGCAGGGCGTTCTCGGCGGCGATGGCGTGTTCGCGCACCCGGCTGGCCGCGATGGACAGATCGCTGTCCACGCCGGGGTGGCCGCGGTGGACCGTGAGCGTCATGGGCAGCAGCTCGGCGACGGTCGCGGCGGTCAGCGGCAGCGTGGGCGTGGTGGAGGAGGTCAGGATGTGCGGCTGGGAGACGATCTCGAGGAGGTCGGGATGTCCGCCGCCGCCCTCGACGTGGTAGGCGTGGACGGTCCGTCCCCGGGTGGCGTCCAGGGTGTCGGCGAGGTGGCCCGACTCGTTCAGCGTGTCGGTGTGCAGCGCGACGGGCAGGTCCGATTCCTCCGCGACACCGAGGCAGGTGTCGACGATCCGCGGGGTGGCCCCCCAGTCCTCGTGGATCTTGAATCCGCCGGCCCCGGCGAGCACCGCCCGTTCCAGCAGTTCCTGCGAGGACGACGAGCCGCGAGCCAGGAACGCCACGTTGACCGGCGTGTCGCGCCAGGCGTCGATGAGGCTGTGCAGGTTGTAGGCGGGGTTGGCGCCCACGTCCCATACACCGCCGATGCCCATACCCACCAGGGAGGTGACGCCGGCCGACAGCGCGGCGGGCACGACCTCGGGACTGGAGAGGTGAACGTGGGAGTCCACCATGCCGGCTGTGGCGATGAGCCCCTCGCCGGTGATCATCGCGGTGTGCGAGTCGACGACGAGCTCCACACCGTCGGTGGTGTCCGGGTTTCCGGCGCGGCCGATGCCCACGATGCGGCCGTCCTTGATGCCGATGTTGGTCTTGCGGACGCCGATCAGCGGATCCATGACGACGACCCCGAGAACCACCATGTCCAGCGCGCTGTCGCGGGGCGCGCGGCTCGCGACGAGCAGCCCGTCACGGGCGGTCTTGCCGCATCCGCCGAGGAGTTCCTCGCCGGGCTCGGTGTCGTCGGCCTCCACCTCCACCCACAGGTCGGTGTCGGCGAGCCGGATCCGGTCGCCGGTGGTCGGGCCGTACAGGGACGCGTAGGCGCGCCGCGACATCCGGCTCATCGGACTCCTCCTCGCGCGACGATCGTGACGGTACGGCTCTCGCCAGGCGCGAAGCGGTCGGCGGTTCCGGCGGGGAGGTCCAGCCGGTGGCCGCGGGCGGCGTCGCGGTCGAAGACGAGCGCGGCGTTCGCCTCCTCCAGCGGGAAGTGCGACGAGACCCAGATCGGCCGGACGCCCGTGTTGGTGATCTCCAGCGTGCTACGGGGGCGGCCGGGGGCAAGCTCCACGTCGTCCCCTCCCGCCAGCACCGCCCCGGGACCCATGGGGTCGGCGGGGCCGAACGGCTCGGCGACGTGCACGAGGCTGGAGCCGTGCGGGAAAAGCGCTTCCACCTGCAGGCTGGGTACGGCCTCGGCGACTCCGGGCAGCAGCCGGTCATGCGGGATGATCTCCGGCACCCGCTTGACGATGGTCTCCAGCGGTGTGCCGTCCCAGGCCATTTCCAGGATCTCGTCGCACACCAGGGCGATGGACTCGGTCGCCCCGAGGAGCGCGCCGCGAGCCAGCCGCCGTCGGGCGAGCTCGGCCGCCGCGAAGAGCGTCAGCCTCTCCTGCTCGCGTGGAGTGAGGTGCATGGTGGTTCCCTCGACATCAGGTACGGCCTTAGGGCATGCACAACACGATGCGCGATGAACCATGCACGAACAATGACGAAACGCTCCGCGCTGTGGCACCTCGGATGTGCATGTGCACAACCGGGTCAGGGAACGCGATGGCCGGCGCAGCGCAGGGCGAACAGCACGGTCGCCGCGTCCATCGGCCTGGTCGGCTGGTAGCCGGTGAGGTCGGCGAACCTGTTCAGCCGGTTCAGCACCGTGTTGCGGTGGCAGTACAGGTCACGGGTGGTCGCCGCGATCGATCCCGTCCTGCAGTACGCGATCACCGTCTCCAGCAGCCGGTCACGCTCGTACGGCGGCAGCGGATCGAGACCGGACAGCACCGCCTCGGCCAGCATCCCCGCGATGGGCCCGAGCCGGGCCGCCGCGACGGGCATCCACGCGTCGCTCAGCGCGACGGCGCCCGTCACCTCGCCGTCCAGCGTCGCGGCGATCGCCTCGGCCACCCGCACCATGTCCGGCACCATGGCCAGCCCGTTCGCCACCGGCGCGACCGCACACGGCACGTCGTGCAGCCACCGCGACGGCACGGCGCCCGTCGCGGGCGGCAGCTCGGCGATGAGGACGAGGAAGCCCTTGTGGTCCTGCAGATGGGTGACCCGGGTGGTCAGCCGCGCCGTGACGGCCCTGCGCAGGTCCTGCTGGAACTCCGGCGGCACCACCGCCACCGCGAAACCCGCCTTCGCGCTCACCTGGAGCAGGGTCGCCACCTGGGCCACGAGCTGCGGATCGCGGCCGTCGGACGACAGCAACCTGCCCACCAGGGCGGTACGCTCGCGCTCCTGCTGGCGGGCGAGGACCGCGACCTCGTCGAGGTAGGCGGCGTGCACCGTCACGGTGTGGAACTCCACGGCGTTCCATACCCGTACCGCGCAGCGGGTCAGCTCGGGCAGGTCCGCCGGCGAGATGCGCTCCAGGAAGGCGGTCCACAGCACGCGGAAGTCCATGCGCACCGCCTGCAACAGCCGCTCCAGCGGGACACCCTGATGGGCGCGGTGGCGTCCGAGCCGCTCAGGCACGCCGCGCAACTCGTCGGATACGGGCAGGCCGCCGATCAGCCGCAGCAGCAGCTCGAAGCAGGCGCGCGCGGTCTCACGCAGTTCCTCGGCCGGAACCGTTCCCTGGTAGCCGTCGAGTTCGGCGACCTGGACGACATAGCGTCCGACCAGATCGTCCACATCGTCCAGGCAGTCGCGGACGAGAGCACGCAGCTCCTCGGAGGCCGGTGCGCCGGTGTCCTCCCGCCCGTCGACGCTCGAGAGGTTGTGCATGCGCCCATTATCCGCACTGCAGTCCGGGCGCGGTCACGTCAGGGTCTTGAAGAAGGTCACGTCAGGGTTTTGAAGAAGAAGGTCGACGGGCGCAGGACTCCGGCGGGGTCGGCGGCGTAGTCGGGAACGACGCCCACCTGGCTCCAGCCGGCGGCGCGGTAGAGCTGTTCGGCGGTGCTTCCCGTCTGGGTGTCCAGGAGCAGGAGCGTCGTCCCCCCGCCGGCCGCGGCGCGTTCCGCGACGTCGAGCAGGTCGCGGCCGAGCCCCCGGCCCCGGGCATCGCGGTGGACTATGAGCTTGGCCACCTCGGCGCGGTGCACGCCGTTGGGCTTGCGCCCCAGTTCGAGGCTGACCGTCCCGATGATCCGGTTCCCGCTGCGGGCGACCCACACGATGAGGGAGCCATCGCGGACGGCCGGAGCCTGCGCCTCCCACCAGGTCGTCGCCGCACCATGGTCGAAAGGGGCGAGGAAACCCAGCGAAGCCCCGCCGTCCACCGCGTCCACCAGCAGGTCGCCGAGTTCCGCTGAGGAGGTGAGCAACTCGGTGGCCGACAGGCGGGCGATCGCGTTCATGGTGTCGATTCCTTTCACGGGGGTCACGTGGGCACGATGACGATGGCGTAGCGGACGCTGTCCGGGCCCGGGCAGCGAAAGCGCGAAGGGCCCCACAGCCGGAACCGCATGCAGTCCCCCGCGTGCAGCTCGTGGACCACGCCCTGGACCGTGACCTCGACGGTCCCCTCCAGCACCCAGATGTGCTGCTCCAGTCCCGGCACGGGCGGGCCGTCGTAGGCGATGTCCGCCCCCGGGCGCAGGACGCCCTCGACGACCTCGGCCCGCAGCCCGGCGTGCGGTGGAGACACCGAGCGCCGGACGAAGGCCGATGTCGAGTCGGTCCACACGGTCTGGTCCGCGACGCGGACCAAGTACCTCGGCGAGGGAGAGTGGGTTGGCGGGCGAGGCGAGTTGGATCCTGACGTATCGGCCCCTGGTCCCGTCCGGGAGTTCGACCTTGCTGGGTGAGCCCGCCTGTTCGGTGACGTGGACGGCGGTCACGCCGGGCGCGGTGCGGGCCGTGTCGAGGTCATCGGTGGTGAAGGGCTGCTCGGAAGCCATCACCCAGAAGTCCTTGAGCCGGTCGGCGCAGCAGTCGAGCCGGTTCCAGATGTCCACGCTGTCCAGCGTCGCCGAGGCTCCGAGATCGACCTGCCACCAGGCCTGCCGCTCGGGTTCGGCGGTGTGCGTGGTGGTGCCCGCGCCCCAGTTGCCGTCGGTGTTGCCGTCGACCGCCCTGGAGGCGGGGGCGTCGTAGCCGGTGCTCTTCTGTTCGGCGGGCTTGCCGAGGGAGAGGTTGGGCAGGTTGACGGTCACCTCCAGCGCCATGGTGGTGGACAGGCGTCCCGTTCTCAGCCCGACCCGCAGCGTGTGCGTGCCGATGGCGGCGTCGGCGGGAGCGGTGACGCTGATCGGGATCCGCTCGCTCTCACCGGCGGCCAGCGGCCGGACGCGCTCGGCGCCGAGGTCGGCGCTCCAGCCCTGTGGAGCGGTCGCCGTCAACACGGTCGACGGGGCCTGGCGCCTGCCGGGATTGGTCACAGTGAGGTGGCCGTTGACCGTCTGGCCGGGAGCGATCTCCTTGGGCAGGTCGGTGGAGGTGCGCAGGAGAGTGTGCACGCCAGGGGTCTCGATCTTGAAGACGTAGGCGTGCTGTCCGGTCTGCGCGGGGGTCTTGATCACGACCCGGCCCTGGTCGTCGCGGCCCCAGGACAGCGGCCCGGCCGCGGAGCCGAGCATGGTGACGCGGGTGCTGTGGGTGACCGGCAGGTCGGCTCCGAGGGTGAGCTCGGCGCCGGGCCACTTCAGCGCCGTGGCGTACAGGACGCCGTCCTTGACGGTGTAGCGGACGTCCTTGTCCTCGGCCCGGTTCCAGTACGTGGTGCCGTAGATCGCCTCGCCGTTGACCTTCAGCCAGGACCCGATGGCCAGGAGCCGCTGACGCTGGATGTCGGGAATGGTGCCGTCGGCCTTGGGGCCGATGTCAAGCAGCAGGTTGCCGTTCTTGCTGACGATGTCGACCAGCGAGTCGACGAGCTGGTCGGCGGTCAGATGGTCCTCTTCGGGCTCGTTCTGGTTGTAACCGTAGGAGTGGGCGATTCCTCGGCTGGATTCCCACTTGACCGGGTCGATGTCGGGTTTGACGGTGTACTCGGGCGTCTGGAAGTCGAGTTCGTGGCTGTCGAGGTTGCCGTTCTGGATCTTGCACCGGTTGGCGACGGCGACCTCCTTGCCGCTCCTGCGCGCCTTGTTGTAGAAGTCGGCGATGACACCTGCCGTGTTCCAGTACGAGGCGGGCTTCTCCCACTGTCCGTCGCACCAGAGAATGTCCGGGTCATAGCCGTCGATGAGCTCCCGCATCTGCGGGAGCATGTAGTCCTTGACGTAGTCGCCCACCTTCGGCGCTCCCGTGTACGGCACGGCCGCCCCGGTGTAGGGGTTGGTCGGCTGACGTCCGGTGTAGGAGGGGCTGTACCACTCGTACAGCGAGTAGTAGAAACCGGCCTTCAGCTTCGCGTCGTCCTTGCGCGCGGCGTCGAACAGTTCCTTGGCCAGGTCACGCCGTGGCCCGAGGTCCAGCGTGTCGCGCCCGCTGACCTTGCTGTCCCACAGGGCCACGCCTTCGTGGTGCTTGGACGTCAGGACGAAATACTTCGCGCCCGCGTCCTTGAACAGCTTGATCCAGTCGGCGGCGTCGAACTTCTCCGCCTTCCACTGGTCGACGAAGCTGTCGTAGGGGAGGTCCTGGCCGTAGGTGTCCTGGTGATAGCTGTTGGTCGCGCTGCCACGCGCGTTCATGTAGTTCCAGTACCACTCGGCGTAGCTGCCGCGCGGCCCCCACGCGGGCACCGAGTAGGCGCCCCAGTGGATGAAGATGCCGAACTTGTCGTCGTTGAACCACTGCGGCACCGGGTGGCTGTTGAGCGACTCCACCGTGGGCTCGTACTCGGTCGGTGCCGCCGCAGGCGCGAGGGCCGTCAGCGTCAGGAGTGCCGCGGCGAGGATCCTCATCCGTTCTCCCTGATCTCGTCCCAGGTCATGAGCTCGTCGATGTCTCCGCGCAGGCTGGTCTTCTCGGTGCCCACCGAGCGCATGGGCAGCTTGATCGAGGCGTTGACGGTGCCGACCTTGACCCCGTCGGCGTAGAGGGCGGTGCGTCCCGGCTCGGTGACCCACGAGAGCCGCACCCACCGGCCCAGCGGCAGGGTGTAGTCGAAGCTGTAGTCGGCCACGCCGTACCTGGTGAACCCGACCTTGCCGGTGCCCCACTGCTGCAGCTTGAGCGCGCCGTACTTGGAGCTGAGCAGCACCGCGTCGGCGGTGTTCGCCGACAGCCGGACCGAGACCGACGCCGTCCACGGCTCGGCCACGTCCACCCCGCCGAAACCCACCCCGTCACGATGGTGATCGAACCGCCAGGCCTGCCCCTTCGCGCCGTCGGGGACCAGGGTCGGGTTGTTGATGATGTAGGAGGTGCCGTGCAGTCCGCCCACGACGTCCTCCGCGAAGATCGTGTGCGTCGGCCGGCTGGCGTAGGTCCAGCCCGTGGGGTACGGCGCGGCGTCGAAAGTCCAGTGGTGACTGGGTTTGCCGTCGTTCACCCGGGGCGGGCCGGGCGAGTCGATGGCGGTCACCCGGTTCCTGAAATCGCCGACCGTGTCGGGAGTCGGTGAGCCGTTCCACGTCCGGTCGGCCAGGATCGCCCTGGGCACGGCCGAGTGCTGCTCGAAGTAGGCGTCCTGGCTCCAGAAGTTGTAGTCGCCCCAGTGCATCAGTCCGGAGCCGAGCATGTCGGGCGCGGTGTTCGGCGTCCACGTGTCGTACATCCACCCCTCGTCGGGATAGAGGTTGTGGTAGTTGTTCGGCGTCACGTAGAACGGGCCGATCGCGATCTCGTCATGTCCGGGAATGACCGGCTCGGTGCCGGTGCCTTCCCAGGTGAGGAACACCACCGAGTCGTTGACCCGCTGCTGAGGTGCGGCCATGTGCTCCGAGCCGTTGTAGATCGCCGTCCGCTTGCCGTGCCGCGTGATCACCTCGTCGAGCGTGTTGATGTAGGCGTTCAGCATGTCGCCCATCGTGGTCAGCGACGGGTCGGCCGCCAGATGGCGCCGCACCCGGTCGCAGCCGGCCAGCTGACCTGGCAGTTCGTCGGCGCCGACGCTGAACAGCGGCGCGTCGAACCAGCCCGCGAACTCGTCGACGAGCTGCTTGCTGAGGTCGACGGCGCGCGGGCTGGTCATGTCCAGGATCCAGTCAGGCGTCAGGTGCGAGTGCGTCTGCGCGTCCGTGCACGGATCGGGTCCGTCGCCGAAACCGATCTGGAAGGCGTCACTGATCACCGTGGCGTGGCCCGGCACGTCGATACCCGGCATGAGCTGGACATGCTCCTCGGCCGCCACCCGCTTGAGCCGGTCGATGTCACGACGGGTGTAGCTGCTGCCCTCGTGCGCCAGGCCCGGGAACCTCGGGCTGTTCAGCCGGAACCCCTCCGCGTCGGAGAACTGCATGAACAACGTGTTGAGCTTGAGCTCGCCCATCTTCCTGATGAGCTTCTCCAGGTAGTCGACCTGCCAGAACTTGCGTGCGGCGTCCAGCATCACCATGCGCACGCGCTGGGTGGGCCGCTCCTCGGTCCGGCCGCGCGGCAACGCGCGATCGCGCAGCAGCTGGAGCAGGGTCCGGGTCGCGTAGTACAGGCCGTGAGTCGAGGCCGCCTCGATCCTCACCGGGCCCGTGGTGTCCAGGCGATAGCCCTCGGCGCCCAGCGCGGCGTCGTCGACCAGCCGGAGCACGATGTCGCCGGATGCGGCCCGGTTGACATCGCTGCTGATGCGCGGGCTCAGCTCGCCCGCCCGCTCGAGGTCCGTACGGAGCCGCCCGGCCAGCTCCTGGGTGGATTCGTGGGCCGGACCCGGCAGCTCCGCACGCCCGGCGTCGGTGGCGGACCGGCCTCGCGAGCGAGGGTCGACGAGGATGCCGGAGCCACTCCGCGGCCTCGTCTCCGCCCAAGCGTGCTGCGCAGCCTCGGACCCTTTCGCCCGCCGCCCTGTTCTGGCTGTTGCCCTCCTCCGCCTGGCCGGTAACGTGACCAACGCCAGTGCCGCCCCCGACGACGAGTAGGTCGTCTTGGTTATGGACACCCACGCGGAGGCGTATGTCGCGGCGGTCTCGATGCTCGGGGCCCGGGAGCACGGTCGGCTCGCGTGCCGTACCAGAGGTCAGTGAGAGGACTCCTCGCGAGCGTGGCGGGGCAGGAGGAACGAGAGCGCACAGGTCACCACCAGCAACCCGATCTCCACCCAGACCGTCACCTGCATCGCGTCGCCGAAGCTCCACTGGTTCCTGAGCAGGTTGAAGAAGAGCGTGCCGAGCAGAGCCGCGCCCAGCGCACCGCCCAGCTGCTGGACGGCGGTCAGCGTGCCGGACGCCGAGCCGGACTCGTGGGGTTCGACTCCGGCCAGGACGATGTCGAAGAACGGCGCCATGGTCAGGCCCATGCCGATGCCGACCAGCGCGAGGCCGGGCGCGAGCTGCCAGGCGCTCATGTCGAGTCCGGCGAGGTGGATGGTCAGGCCGAGCACGCCCGCGCCTGCCGCCATGACGACGGTGCCGATCTGCAGGAGGGTACGGCCGAGCTTGGCGACCAGGGCCATGGCGATGGCGAAGCCGGCCACGCCGCCGATCGCCTGGGGAAGGCTGGCCAGTCCGGCCTTGAAGGGGGAGAAGTGCAGGCCCTCCTGGACGTACAGCGTGAAGACCATCGACAGGCCGATCATGCCGGTGAAGAAGGACAGGCCCGCGACGAGGCCGCCGGTGAAGGCGCGCTTGCGGAACAGGCCGGGGGTGACCAGCGGGTCCTTCCCGGCGCGCTGGCGGCGGGACTCGTAGGCGCCGAAGATCGCGAACATCGCGATCGAGCCGGCCATCGAGGCGAACGTCCAGGCGGGCCAGTCCAGCTCCTGGCCCTGGATCAGCGGGAAGATCAGCAGGAAGGCGGCGACGGAGACCAGCAGCATGCCGACCAGGTCGAGCTTGGTGGCGTTGGACAGGCGGAACTCCGGCAGGAACTTCAGCGCGGCCAGCACGGCGGCGATGCCGATCGGCAGGTTGATCAGGAAGATCATGCGCCAGCCGGTGCCGAACAGGTTCGCGTCGACCAGCCAGCCGGCCAGCACGGGACCGCCGACCGACGAGATGGTCATGACGGGGCCGAACATGCCGAAGGCCTTGCCGATCTCCTCTGGCGGGAACATCTCCTTGATCAGGCCGAGACCCTGGGGGATCATCACCGCGCCGAACAAGCCCTGCAGCACGCGTGAGCCGATCAGCATCTCGGGGCTCATGGACACGCCGCACAGCAGGGAGGCGACGGTGAAGCCGATTGCGCCGATCACGAACATCCGCTTGCGGCCGTAGAGGTCGCCGAGCCGTCCGCCGGTGATCAGGCCGACCGCCATGGCAAGGGTGTAGCCGGACACCAGCCACTGGATCAGGCTGGTGGAGCCGCCGAGCTCCTTCTGGATGGTGGGCGCGGCGATCTGGGTGATGAGCGCGTCGACCAGGTCCATGACCTCGGCTGCGAGGATCACGAACAGGGCGGGCCAGCGCCACCGGTAGGGCGTGGACCGCGTGGCGGCGGTGGTGGTCGTCGTCATGGGGGGCTCCTTGGAAGAACGATGTTCTTACTGTCGAACTCCGTTCTTTGAACGAACGGTGTTCGTGGCAAACACTGTTCTATGTACGAACGCTGTTCGTGTCAAGTACATTGTTCGTCATGGAGCCACTGCCTGCGCCTCCGTGGCGGAAGACGCGTCCGGCCAAGCCGGCGAAGCCGCAGCTCAACCAGGAACTCATCGTGGAAACCGGCCTGCGCATCGTGGACCGAGAGGGTCTCGACGCGCTCAGCATGCGCAAGGTCGCGCAGGAGCTCGACACGGGCCCTGCCTCCCTCTACGCGCATGTCGCCAACAAGGAGGAGCTGCTTGAGCTGATCTACGAGAGGGTGCTGGGCGACATCGAGGTGCCCGCGCCCGAGCCCGAGCGCTGGGCCGAGCAGTTGCGCGAGGTGGTGATCGACATGCACAGGGAGCTCAACAGCCACGCGGACGTGGCGAAGGTGTCGCTGGCCCGCGTGCCCCTGGGACCCAACTCGCTGCGCCTCGGCGAGGCGATGCTCGCGATCATGATCGAGGGTGGAGTGCCGCCGGCCATCGCCGCCATCGCGCTCGACCGCATCGTGATGTTCGTCGCGGCCGACGCCTACGAGGGGTCGCTGTACACGACCCGGCAGCGGACGAGCGGGATGGACGTCGAGACGTTCGTCGCCGACTCATTCGGTCAGGTCGCCGACTACGTCCGTGCTCTGCCGGCCGATCGGTTCCCGTATTTCACGCGGTACGCGGACGAGCTGGTGAATCCGGGCGGGGAGGAGCGGTTCGAGCTCGGGCTCGACCTGATGATCGCGGGTCTGGCCACTCACGTCCGATCCGGCTGACGTCTCGCCAGGGTTCAGGGTGCCGGATGTCCGGGTCCGGGGTGTCAGGGGTCCGGGGTGTCAGGGGGTCCGAGGGTGTCGGGTCCCCAGGGTGCGCGGTGGTTCCGGCGTGGTGGCGCGCCGGGAGGGTGCCCGGTGGGCCGCAGCTCGGTGCGGAGGGCCTCGGGGGCCGCCGCCACCACCGCGTCTACACCACCGCGCCGTCGACGAGCTCCTGGACTCGCTGCGGGGCGTAGATGCCGTCCACGAGCAGCTGCGCCAGCCCGAGGATCCCCGCGTGGGGGTCCAGCTCGCTGCGGACGATCTGCAGGTTGCGGGTGGCCAGCGGCAGGGAGCGCCGGTAGACGACCTCCCGGATCCCGGCGAAGAGCAGCTCGTCGGTGTGGGCGAGCTGACCGCCGATCGCGATGACGCGCGGGTTGAACAGGTTGACCGTGTCGGCGATGGCGCCGCCGAGGATGCGGGCCGCGCGCCGGGCGAGCCGTACCGCGACGAGGTCGCCGCTGCGGATCAGGCGCACGGCGTCGTCCACGGTGACCACCGCGCACCCCGCCGCCTGGAGGTCGCGCACGAGTGCCCACCCGCCGGCGTATGCCTCCACGCAGCCGGCGTTGCCGCATCGGCAGGCAGGAGGCTCTGCGGTGTCCTCGACGGTGACCTGGGTGTGGCCGACGTCGCCGGCCGCGCCGTCGGCGCCGCGGTGCACCTGGCCGCCGGCGACGAGGCCGGTGCCGACCCCGGTGCCGACCTTGACCATGAGCAGGTGCGGGACGTCCGGGTATCGCAGGCGCTGCTCGCCGAAGGCCATGGCGTTGACGTCCTTGTCGACCAGGACGGGACAGCCGTAGCGGGGGGCGAACCATCCGGGGATGTCGAAGCGGTCCCACCCCGTCATGATCGGCGGGCTGACCACCCGCCCGGTGGCGAAGTCGACGGGTCCCGGCACGTCGACGCCGATGCCGAGCACGGAGCCGGGACGGTGACCACCTTCCTCGAGGATCTCGGTGAACAGCTCGTCGACGATGCCGAGGATGGCCTGCGGGCCCGCCGTCACGTCGGCGCGGGCCGCACGCTCTGACCGCACCCTTCCGCCCAGGTCGCACAGCGCGGCGCGCAGGCCGGTGGCGCCGATGTCGGCCACCAGCAGCACCCCGCGGTCGTGGTTGACGACGAACTGGCCCGCAGGCCGGCCGCGGGTACGCGCGTCCTCGGGGGCGGGCATCAGCAACCCCGCGGCGAGCAACCCGTCGAGGCGCTGGTTGACCGTGGTGCGCGAGAGGCCGGTCCTGCGCATCACGTCCGCCTTCGTGAGGCCGTCGGACACGCCGCGGAAGAGGCCGAGGATCTCGCCCGCGCTGACTCCCATCCGTGGGGTGACGACGCTGCTTATGTCCACCGGACCACTGTAGCCATGGCAGATAGTGGGCGTAAGTCAAGAAACTTTCGATTTCTAAAGTCAAAAGATGGGTTGTCTGATTTCAGAAGCGCGCCTTACGGTCGTTCCATCGACGCTGAAAGGGGCAACCGATGCACATGAACAGCAAGAGGGTGGCAGTGGGCGCGGTCGTGACCCTGGAGGCGCTCGTGCTGGGGGCGTTCGCTTCCGGCGAGGCGGCCGCGGGCAGCGGCCAGGCCGCCCAGCCAAGGATCGCCGCTGTGATCAAGGGGCTGGACAACCCGTTCTTCCAGGCCATGAAGCAGGGCATCGACGACCAGGCCCGCGCGGGCGGTGTGACGGTCACGGTCCAGGCGGCCAACTCCATCACCGACACCACGGGCCAGGCCGACAAGCTGAACGGCCTGGCAGGGCAGGACTACTCCTGCTACGTGGTCAACCCGATCTCAGGTACCAACCTCATCCAGGGCCTGGCCAGGCTCTCCGCGCTGAACAAGCCGATCGTCAACATCGACAGCCCCGTCGACCCGGCCGCGGCCAAGAGCGCCAACGTCAAGCTCGCCACCTACATCGGCACCGACAACGTCGAGGCGGGCATGATGGCCGGCCGGCGGATGACCGAGCTGCTGCCTTCGGGCGGCGAGGTCGCGGTCGTCGGCGGCATCGCGGGAGATGTCACCAGCGGCGCCAGGGTGGAGGGATTCCAGAAGGGGATCGGCCCAGGGCTCAAGGTCGTCCAGACCGTCGCGGCCAACTGGGAACGCCAGGCCGCGCTCACCGCGGCGACCGACGTCATGCGGGCCAACCCGAATCTGGCCGGCTTCTTCGTCGCCAACGACGACATGGGACTGGGCGTGGCACGTGCCATCGCCAACTCCGGCAAGACGGGCCAGGTGAAGGTCATCAGCGTCGACGGCAACAAGGAGGCGCTGGAGGCGGTCAAGGCAGGCACGCTGGACGGGACCGTCTCGCAGTACCCGTACGCGATCGGCCTGATGGGCGTCGAGGCATGCCAGGCGGCCACGGCGGGCAAGACGCTGCCTCCCAACGTGAAGGCACCCGTCGAAATGATCACCAAGGACAACGCCGACCAGGCGCTCGCGTCCACGCCGAAGCCGTTCGGCCCCTATGACGACCCGTTCAAGGCCCTCGTCCAGTAGTGGCGACCGTGGACGCTGCAGAGAGAACAGACATGGCAAACGCAACACTCGCGGCACCCGATCGCGAAGCCTGGTCGGCCCGGCTGAAGGATCTCGGCTTCTGGGCGGAGTGGGCGGCCCTCGTCGGGCTCGTCGCCCTGGTGATCGTCTTCCAGGTGCTGAACCCGACGTTCCTGAGCCCAGGAAACATCGCGTCGATGCTGGTAGCCGCAGCGATCCTGATCGTTCTCGCGGTCGGCCAGACGTTCGTCATCGCCACGGCGGGCATCGACCTGTCGATCGCCTCCACCATGACCCTGGGCGCGGTCGCCTTCGGCCAGGCCTACGCGGCCGGGTGGGGGCTCGTGCCGGCGTGCCTGCTCGGGATCGCCGCCGCCGGTCTGGTCGGCGTGGTCAACGGGGTGATCATCGCCCGAGGCAGGATCACGGACTTCATCGTGACGCTCGGGACGCTGTCGGCGGCCTCGGGGCTCGCCCTGATCCTGGCCGACGGCAAGCCCGTGACGATCATCGATACGGTACTGCTGCGCCTGTCGACCGGAGGCATCGGCATCTTCGGCTGGCCGTTCATCATCGCGGTCGTGGTCGCGCTGGCGGCGCACGTGACGCTGTTCCACACCAGGTTCGGCACCCACCTGCTGGCCACGGGCGGCGCACCGGAGTCGGCGACCGCCATGGGCATCAGCACCGCGCGCATCAAGATCGCGGTCTATGCCATCAGCGGAACGCTCGCCGGGCTCGGGGCGATCCTGCTGGTCGCGCGGATCGGCGCCGCCGAGCCCGCCGCCAACACCTCCTTCCTGCTCAACTCCGTGGCCGCGGTCGTGCTCGGCGGCGTCAGCCTCTTCGGCGGGAGAGGGACCATCGTCGGCCCCTTCATCGGCGCCCTGCTGCTGGTGGCGCTGGTCAACGGCCTCACCCTGCTCGGCGTCTCGCAGTTCTACCAGCCCCTGGCCGTCGGCATCGTCGTGGTGCTGGCCGCACTCCTGACGAGGTTCCAGCGATGACCGCCCAGCCCGAGCCCGGCACCCTGGCCGGCGACACCCTGCTCAGCTGCGAGGACGTCTCCCTGTCCTTCGGCAACGTCCGCGCGCTGGTGGAGGTCTCGCTGACGCTGCGCCGGGGCGAGATCACCGCCCTCGTCGGCGACAACGGCGCGGGCAAGTCCACGCTGGTGCGGTGCATCTCGGGGATCCACCGGCCGCACAGTGGACGGATCGTCTTCGACGGCACGGAGATCGACTTCCACTCTCCGGAGGACGCCCGCGAGGCGGGCATCGAGACCGTGCACCAGAACCTCGCGCTCGTCGAGGACCTCACGGTGTGGCAGAACCTCTTCCTCAACCGCGAGATCGTCCGCCGCGTGGGTCCCGTCGCCCTTCTCGACCGGCGGGCCATGCAGTCCCGCGCGAGGGAGATGGTCTCCACGCTCGCGGTCAACGTGCCCGCCGTCCGGTCACGCGTCAGGCGGCTGTCCGGCGGTCAGCGCCAGGCCGTGGCCATCTGCCGCGCGGCGGGCTTCAGCTCCAAGCTCGTCATCATGGACGAGCCCACGGCGGCACTCGGCGTCCAGGAGACCGCCCGCGTCGAGGAGCTCGTCGTCCGGCTGCGCGACGAGGGCCACGCCGTCCTGCTCATCAGCCACAACTTCGCCCAGGTGATGCGGCTCAGCGACCAGGTGTGGGTCATGCGCGCCGGCCGCTGCGTCGGCGGGCGCCGTACGGCCGAGACCTCCGGCGAGGAGATCGTCTCCCTCGTCACCGGCGCCGCCGTCCAATGACCACCCGACCCCCGAGGACACGAGGACACGAGGAAACATGACCACCGATACCACCCGGACCAGCCCGATCGGCGTGCACGCCCTGGTGTGGACCGGCGACACCAGCCCGCCGTCCCTGGCCGCCGCGATCGAGAAGACCAGGGCCACCGGGTTCGACCTGCTCGAGATCTCCCTGCACGACTCGGCCAACCTCGACGTCGGCGCCGCGCGCGCCGCCCTGGCAGCCGCCGGACTGGGCGTGGCGTGCTCGCGGGGCCTCGCTTTCGACGCCGACATCTCCAGCGACGACCCGGCCGTGGTCGAGAGGGGAGAGAAGCTGCTGCACGACTCCCTGGCCGTGACCGGCGCGCTCGGCGGCTCGCACTTCACCGGCGCTCTCTACAGCGCCCTGGGCAAGTACGACCACCCGCTCACCGCCGGGGGGCGGCGCAACGTGGTGGCGGTGCTGCGCGGGCTGGCCCAGGAGGCCGGACGGCGGCGCATGACGCTCGGCCTGGAGATCTGCAACCGCTACGAGACCAACGTCATCAACACCGCGCACGACGCGCTCGTCCTGGCCGACGACATCGGCGAGGACAACGTGCTCATCCACCTCGACACCTACCACATGAACATCGAGGAGGACGATTTCGTCCGGCCCGTGCACGAGGTCGGGGACCGGCTCGGCTACGTCCATATCGGCGAGAACCACCGCGGCTACCTCGGCTCGGGTCACCTGGACTTCACCTCGTTCTTCCACGCGCTGGCCGACATCGGCTACCGTGGCCCGATCACCTTCGAATCCTTCTCCTCGGCGGTCGTGATGCGTGGTCTGTCCAACGACCTGGCCATCTGGCGCAACCTCTGGTCGGACGGCGAGGACCTGGCCCGTCACGCCCATGCCTTCATCGTCGACCAGCTCCACACGAGCCGCTCGCGATGACGGTCCTCGACGATCTGGCCAACCGGGCCCGCTCCCTCGTCAGGGGCGGCCACCGCGCGGTGCTCGGCATCGCGGGTGGTCCTGGCTCGGGCAAGACCACGCTCGCCGAGAACCTGGTCGCCCTGCTGCGGCGGACGCCTCCGGCCGGCCTGCGGCCGCTGGAATGGGTGGCCTACGTGCCGATGGACGGCTTCCACCTGGCCGACGTCGAGCTCGAACGGCTCGGGCGGCGCGACCGTAAGGGAGCGCCCGACACCTTCGACGCCGCCGGCTACGCGGCGCTGCTGCGCCGCCTCGGGGCCGACGAGGACGACGTGATCTACGCGCCCGCCTTCGAACGCGACCTGGAGCAGCCGATCGCCGGGAGCATCCCGGTCGAGCGGTCGGCCAGACTGGTCGTCACCGAGGGCAACTACCTGCTGCTCGACCAGGGCGACTGGGCGCGCGTGCGGCCCGCGCTGCACGAGGTCTGGTACTGCGATCTCGGCGCGGACGAGCGCGTGCGCCGCCTCATCGCCCGCCACGAGCGGTTCGGCAAGGACCATGACGCGGCCGTGGCCTGGGTGCTGGGCACCGACCAGCGCAACGCCGACCTCATCGCCACGACTCGAGCCCGCGCCGACCTGGTCATCCCGGACGCCGTCCTGCGCGCGATCGGCGACCGGGACCGGGCGATGATCGACTGACGGTCGCGGGCCCCGGCGCGCCGTACGTCGGACTAAATGCCTAGGACCGCTGCCCGATGTGCCGACCCCCGCCCCGGCCATACGTTTTCCGGCATGACAACGACCCTGGAAGCCGCGCCCCCCGTCAGCGTGGTCTCGCGCGCTTATCGATCCCTCAGCTTCGGTCTGGTCGCGCTCGTCATGCTGGTGGCCTTCGAGGCGATGGCGGTGGCCACGGCCATGCCCGTCGTCGCCAGGGACCTCGACGGCATGCACCTGTACAACCTGGCCTTCAGCGCCACCCTGGCCGCCAGCGTGATCGCCACCGTCCTGGGCGGCCGTTGGGCCGACGTGAAGGGCCCGATGCCGCCCATCGCCGTCGGCGTGGTCACCTTTGTCGCCGGACTGCTGGTCGCCGGGTTCGCCCCGAACATGGAGGTGTTCGTCGGCGGCCGGTTCATCCAGGGTCTTGGCGCGGGTCTGATCCAGGTCTCCCTGTACGTCCTGGTCGCCAGGGCCTACCCGCAGGCGATGCACCCCAAGGTGTTCGCGTTGTTCTCGGCCGCGTGGGTGATCCCGTCCATGGTCGGCCCCGCGATCGCGGGGCTGGTCGTGGAGAACGTCGACTGGCGCTGGGTCTTCCTCGGCGTGGCCCTGATCGTGGTCCCCTCCGCCCTGGTCCTCTGGCGCGGTACGGCGGGCCAGCGCCTCGACACCGGCAACGCCCAGCCCGCGCCGGGCCTGGGCGGCAAGCTCGTCTGGGCGACGCTGACGGCCGTGGCCGCCGCCCTCATCCAGTACGGCAGCGCGCTCGGGCTCAGCGGCGTCCCGCTGCTGGCCGTCGGCATCGTCCTGCTGGTCGTCGCGCTGCCCAGGCTGCTGCTGCCCGGCTCGCTGAAGGCCGCTCGGGGCCTGCCGACCGCCCCCGTGCTGCGCGGTCTGGCCTTCGGCTCGCTGACCGCCTCCCAGGTGCTGATCCCGCTCATGCTGATCAACGAGCGGGGCCTTTCGCCGATCGGTGCGGGTGTCGTCCTGACCGTCGGCGCGCTCGGCTGGTCCACCGGCTCGTGGATCAAGGGCCGCGGCACCGTCAGCAACCTGACCGCGCTGCGCGGCGGCGCGCTGCTCATCGCCGTCGGCATCGCGCTGATCACGCTCGTGCTGTTCGACGCCGTGCCGATCGCGCTCGCCTACGTCGCCATGGCGATCTCCGGTCTCGGCATCGGCGCTCTGCACCCCACGGTCTCCGTGCTGGTGCTGGAGATGTCCAAGCAGGGCGAGGAGGGCCAGAACACCGCGGCCGTCGGCGTCGGCGAGTCCGTCTTCACCGTCGTGGCCGTCGCCTTCACCGGCGCCCTGTTCACCGCCAGCGGCGAGCACTACGTCGTCGGCTTCGCCTTCACCTTCGCCCTCGCCATCCTCGCCGCGGTGATCGCCCCCCGTTTGGCGCAGTCCGCCGCTACGGGCACCATGGAAGGAGTCCGTTCTTAGGGGGAAACATGCCGCGAGTGCGCGAGCTGGAAGTCTTCCGGCTGGTCCTGCCGTACGGCAGGCGGCCGGAGACCCTGCTCGTCCGCCTCACCGACCACGGGGGGATGAGCGGATGGGGCGAGATCGTCTCGCCCGAGCCGAAGCTGTGGGGCACCCTGGAGGAGGGGCTGGCCGCGCAGCTCGTCGGCGTCGACTGGGAACACCCCGACCAGGTGCCCGGCTGGGGCAGCGCGGTCGACATGGCGCTGTGGGACCTGTGGACCAGGATGCGCGGCGTCCCCCTGTCCGAGGCGCTGGGCGGGGCCGGCACCTCGCTCATGGCGACGGTACGCCTCGGGCTCGACCCGTCGATCGAGAGCCTCGTCGCCAGGGTGAACCAGCAGGTCTGCGGCGGCTACGCGCATGTGACGCTGGACGTGCGACCCGGGTGGGACGTCGAGCCCGTGCGTGCCGTACGGCAGGCCTATCCGGCCCTGAGCCTGGCGGTCGACTGCGGCGGCGCGTACACCTCGCCCGAGCAGCTGGTCGCGCTGGACGACTACGGCCTCGAAGTGATCGAGCGGCCGTTCGCCGTCGAGGACGCCTACGCCCACGCCGACCTGCAGGACAACGTGCGCGCCTCGATCGCGGTGGAGCCCAGGTCGACGGCCGAGCTGGACGACTACCTGACGTTGCGGGCGGCGAAGGTGCTGCTGCTGCGCCCGGCGGCGCTGCCGTCCCTGAGCGACGCCAGGAGAGCACACGACCGGGCCGCGGCGGCGGGCTGGGACATCCAGTGCGCCGGTGGTCACGGTGCGGGGCTCGCGCGGGCCGCGGCGGTCGCGGTGGCCAGCCTGCCGGGCTGCACGCTGCCGTGTGACGTGACGCAGCCGCCGCGCAGCGCGCAGATCGTGACGCCCGCCGTGGGGGCGGCGGGCGGCGTGGTGGCGGTGCCGCTGACCCAGCCGGGGCTGGGGCACTCGATCGACGAGGAGCGGGTGCGCCGGCTGGCGAAGGACTCCTTCCGCGGCTGACCGAGGGCAGGAGAACCGCCGGGCTACAGGCGGACGATCATCTTCCCCGTGTTCTCTCCACGCAACAGCCCCAGGAAGGCCTCCGGCGCGTTCTCCAGGCCGTCGACGATCGTCTCCTGGTGCGACAGCCTGCCCTCGCGCAGCCAGCCGCCGACCTCCGTCACCATGTCCCGCATCCGGTCCATGTGGTCGGTCACGATGAAGCCCCGCAACGTCAGCCGCTTGCCCACGGCCAGCGCCAGGTTGCGCGGCGCGGCGGGCGGCTCGGTCGCGTTGTAGACCGCGATCGCCCCGCACATCGCCACCCTCCCGAACGTGCGCAGCGACCCGATCGCCGCCTCCAGGTGGTCGGCGCCCACGTTGTCGAAGTACACGTCGATCCCGTCCGGCGCCGCCGCTCTGAGCTGTTCGGCCACCGGCGCGTCCTTGTAGTTGAACGCCGCGTCGAACCCGATGGCGCGCAGGTACTCGACCTTCTCCGCCGACCCCGCGCTGCCGATCACCCTGGACGCGCCCTTCAGCTTGGCGATCTGCCCGGCCATGCTGCCGACCGCGCCCGCCGCGCCCGAGATGAAGACCGTGTCGCCCTCCTTGAGGGCGGCCACGTCGAGCAGGCCGGTGTAGGCGGTCAGCGCGGTCATGCCGAGGACCGCCAGGTACGCCGAGTTCGACATCCCCTCAAGGGGCGCCACCTTGCGCGCCTTCGCGCCGTCGAGCACCGCCTCGTCGCGCCATCCGAGGCCGTGCAGGACGAGGTCGCCGGGGGAGTAGGCCGCCGAGCGCGACTCGATGACCTCGCCCACCGCGCCGCCGTCGAGCGGCTGCCCGATCTGGAACGGCGGGACGTAGGACTCGACGTCGTTCATCCGGCCCCGCATGTAGGGGTCGACGGACATGAACTGGTTGCGGACCCTGATCTGTCCGTCCTCCAGTGGCTGCGCGGCCACCTCCACCAGTGCGAAGTTGCCGGCGGTCGGCCAGCCGGACGGGCGTGAGGCCAGGGTGAACTGACGGGGCATGGTTGATCCTCCTAAACAGTTGATGTGCATCAACTATACTCGAAGGCATGAGCGTGACACGGGAGGTCGTGGCCCTGATGGCGGAGGTGGCGGCCAGGTACAACGAGGGCTACGAGCGGGCGGCCGCCGACCGTCAGCTGACCGCGCTCCAGGCCAAGGCGCTGGTCCTGCTGGCCCGCGAACCGCTGCCGATGCGGCGGATGGCCGAGCTGTTCCAGTGCGACCCCTCGAACGTGACGGGCATCGTCGACAGGCTGGAGCGGCGCGGGCTGGTCAGCCGCGAGCCGAGCGCCGCCGACCGCAGGGTGAAAAGCGTCACCCTGACCGAGGAGGGGAAGGGCGTGGTCGAGGAGCTGAAGGGCGTGCTCGGGTTCGCCGCCGAGCCGCTGGCGGCGCTGACCGAGGCCGAGCGGGTCCAGCTCAGGGCCCTGCTGCTGCGCATGCTCGGCCGCTAGAGTCCGCTGCAGCCGTCCGTGATGCCCTTCGGCGCGGCGAGATCGCTCGGTTTCGGCTTCTGGCTGGTCGTGTCCGACGGCTTCTCCAGGGGGGTGGCCGAGGCGGCGGGCCGGGGCGCGACCGAGTCCTTCAGCGCCTTGAGGGTCACCGCGCGGATCTTCCCCCAGTCGGGATAGCCGGTGTTGATCAGCGGCGGCACGAACTGCACGCTGGTCACCCTGGCGTTCTGCACCTTCAGCGCGAGCGGCACCAGGTGCTCCAGCATCGTGCGAGGGATGTCCGTCTGCACCAGCTCCCTCGTGGCCAGCGCGATCTTGTTGAACCGGGTCAGCACCGTCGCGGGGTCGGCCTGGGTGAGCAGCGCGCCCAGCACGCAGCGCTGCCTGCGCATCCGCGTGAAGTCGTCGCTGTAGGTGCGCGAGCGGGCGTACCACATGGCGTCGGCGCCCTTCAGCTTGCGCGTGCCCGCCTTGACCAGCCCCTCGTTGTACTTGCCGAACACCACGTCCCGCTCGACGGTGATCGTGACGCCGCCGATCGCGTCGATGAGCCTGGCGAAACCCCACATGTTGACCAGCGCGTACCAGTCGATCTTCAGGCCGAGCGTCCAGCCGATGGCGTCCATCAGCGCCTTCGCGCCCTGCCCCTTCTTGCCGCCGAAGATCTCCGGATGCGCGTCGGCGTACTCCCACACGCTGTTGAGCAGGTCGCTGCGCCCACCGGCCGGGTCGGTCGGCAGCCTGAACCCCTGCGGGAAGCGCCTGGCCATGGGGCTGTCCGGCGGAAAACGCACGTCCTCCAGGTTGCGCGGCAGACTGAGCAGCACCGTGTTGCCGGTCTTCACGTCGATGCTGGCCATGTTCATGCTGTCGGTCCGCACGCCGATCCTGTTGTCGTCGGCGTCGCCGCCGAGCAGCAGGATGTTCACCCGGGTCCGTCCCGCCCACGGGTCCTCGGGCCGGTGCCGGGCCGCCTGCGGCTCCGTCGGCTCCTTGAAGACGCTGTTGATCGTCTCCTGTGAGATCCAGACGTACTGCGTGGCCAGCCCGAACGGCAGCATCACCGCCACCGCGAGCAGACCGGCGACCGATCCGGTGACGATCTGCCCCGCCTGCGGTAGCTTGCCGGGCGACAGGATCAGGTAGGAGTGCAGGACCAGCGCGAACCACGCCAGCCCGAGCACCGCCAGGGCGATGGTGGCCGTGGTCATGACCGCGTCGTTGGTGAGCTTGCCGACCAGGTCGCCGTCGGCCGACAGCCACAGCCAGAGGGCGCCGAGCAGCAGGGCGGCGTAGCAGCCCAGCAGCGCGAAGCCGGTCCTGCGCCATCCGGCGCGCAGGTGCGCGGCTCCGGGGGCGATCGCGGAGAGCAGGGTCCAGCCCAGCACCGCGCGCGAACCGGCCGGTCTCGTCCTGTGCCCCACGCCCTACCCGCTTCCCCGTGAGCTTCGTCCTAGGCCGACCGGAGCCTACTGACTTGTACGAAATATCTACCTATGCGTGGGTTAACGTCCAGCAAACCCCTGTCGGCCGAACAACCATTGAAATCGCCCCGAACGGCGGAACGTGGTGATCCACACGGTGGATTGCAGCTTTTGACCTGTCCGATACCGATGGCAGGGGATATGCCGTTCAGGCCCGAGAATCCCTAGGGTGACTAGCGTGTACGAGACCACCGTCCTGAACCTGCCGGCCGACTTCGAGGGCGACGTCATCGCCACCCTGCTCTCCCGGACAGCCGGCTCGCGCCGCGCCGTCCTCTACCTCCACGGCTTCACCGACTACTTCTTCCAGGACCACCTGGCCGACTTCTACCTCGACCAGGGCATCGACTTCTACGCCCTCGACCTGCGCAAGTACGGCAGGTCGCTGCTGCCGCACCAGACCAGAGGGCTGATCAGAAGCGTCACCGACTACTTCCCCGAGATCGACCAGGCCGTACGGATCATCCGCGAGAGCCACGACGAACTCGTCGTCAACGCCCACTCCACCGGTGGCCTGGTCGCCGCGCTGTGGGCCGACAGGGTCCGCGGCCGCGGCCTGGTCGACGGGCTCGTGCTCAACAGCCCGTTCTTCGACCTCAACGTGCCCTTCCCGCTGCGGCTGGCCGCCGACCTGCTCAAGACACCCCTGTCCTACACGACGCGGCCCCTGCCGCTGGGCATCAGCACCGCGTACGGCCAGAGCATCCACCGCGACCACGGCGGCGAGTGGGACTTCGACCTGGAGCTCAAGCCCCTCGGCGGGTTCGACGTGCACGCCGCGTGGCTGGCCGCCATCCGCAGGGCGCAGCGGCGGCTGCACCGCGGGCTCGCCGTCGACGTGCCGGTGCTGGTGCTGGCCTCCTCGACCGGTCTGCGCGTGCGCGACTTCGTCCCCGAGGCCCGCTCGGCCGACATCGTGCTCGACCCGCGGCAGATCGCCCGCTGGGCCACCTCGGTCGGGCCGCACGTCACCTGCGTGCGCGTCCAGGACGGCGTCCACGACCTGGTGCTGTCGGCCGAGCCCGTGCGCAAGCAGGTCTTCGACCACATCGAGCGGTGGCAGCGCGCCTACCTGACTCACCAGGACCGCTGAGTCACCTCACCAGGGGAAGGCGAACAGGCCGTAGTAGGCGGCGGCCACCAGCAGCAGGCCCGTGCCGCCGAGCACGCCCGCGATCGCCACGTGCTGCCACCTGCTCGGCCGCATGCCCTCGCGCAGGCCCGACACGACCGCCGCCACGGCCGTCACCTCCTGCAGCAGCATGAGGACGGCCAGCACCCGCACGACCAGCCAACCGGCCAGCACGGCGGGCCACGCGCCCGCCTGGTTGATCGAGAACATCACCAGCAGCGTGATGAAGGCGAGCACGGCGGCCAGCAGGCCGACGCCCGTCCACGCCATCTTCCGCAGCCTGCGCCTGATCGGCGGCCACAGCCTGGCGTTGGTCTCCTCCAGCGTGGTGTGGCGGCCGCGCAGCCGGACGAACATGACCGCGACGGGACCGGCGACGTAGCCGACGGCCGCCAGGCAGATCGTCAGCCCGAGCATCGCCCCCCCGGCGTACCAGGGGGCGGCGGGCACGTCGCTGGCCGCGAAGCGCTGCACGGGCGTGGCGCCCGCCAGATGGATCGCGGGCTCGGCTGTCTCCGGCAGGCCGAGGATCCAGTTGCCGAGCGTGTCGAGGTAGCCGGGCGCGAACGGGCCGCCGCTGATGCGCATCGCGTGGTCGGCCCTGGCCAGGTAGCGGATCGTGTAGCTGTCGTTGCCCGCCTCGGTCAGGCCCTTGATCAGGGCCTCGGTGCTCTCGACGAACGGGATGGACGGGTCGGCCGTGCCGTACAGGGCGAGAACGGGTTGCCTGATCCCCTCCAGCGCCGGCATCGCGTCGTAGCGCAGGAAGGTGAAGCCCACGCCGCCCATCGCCCTCGTCAGCAGGTCGCGCGCGCCGATCGGGGCGTGCAGGCGCAGCAACTGCTCGTTCAGCGCCCAGGCGACCTGGCGCAGCGGGGAGACGTTCGGCGAGGAGACCAGCACGATGAACCCCACGGCCGAGCTCTTGGCCGCGGCGATCGGCACCACCCAGCCGCCCTCGCTGACCCCCCACACCCCGGTGCGGGCCGGATCGACGTCCGCCCTGGCGCGCAGGTGCTCCACCATGCGCAGCACGTCGTCGGCGAGCAGGCCGAAGTCTCTGCTGCGGAAGTTGTAGCCGACCTCGCGCTTGTCGTAGGCGAGCGTCACCACCCCGGCCTTCGCCAGGAACTCGGCCTGCGGCGCGAACTCCTCCCTCGACCCGTTGCCCGAGCCCGACACGAACACCATCGCCGGATGCCTGCCCGGCGTCAGCGGCGCCCTGATCGTGCCGTGCAGCCACTGGCCCTCGGCGGGCAGCGAGAAGCGCTCGGTGCGGAAGGCGCCGGTGGCCCGCACCGGCCGCGTCTCGGCTGCGGGCTGCGGCGGCAACGACTGGAACACCGGGTCGGCGGCGAGCGGCGGGGGATCGAAGGCGGGAGGCAGCGCGTATCCAACCGTGGCGAGAGCCATCAGCACCAGGCCGACCGCCACGCTCAAAGTGCCTCGGCCGGGTCGCATCGGCCTCTCCATGTGAGTTGGTGTGCCCGCTGATCTTTCAGCCTACTCCCGGCGACCCCGCCGATGCTCGGTGTCGTTGAGCCTGCGGTTGTCGTTGAGCCTGCGTTTTGTCCGTGAGCCTGTTTTTGTCGGTGAGAACTGTTAGCTTCCTGCGACATGCGCCTCCTGCACACCTCCGACTGGCACCTCGGCAGGTCCTTCCACCGCGAGAGCCTCATCGAGGGGCAGGCGGCCTTCGTCGACCACCTGGTCGAGACCGTGCGCGCGGAGAAGGTGGACGTCGTCGCCGTCTCGGGAGACGTCTACGACCGGGCGCTGCCGCCCGTCGACGCGGTCGCGCTGTGCAACGAGGCACTGCGCAGGCTCGTGTCCGCCGGCGCCCGCGTCGTCATGATCAGCGGCAACCACGACTCCGCCCGCCGCCTCGGCTTCGGCGCCGACCTGATCGACGCGGCGGGCGTCCACCTGCGCACCGACCCGTCCCGCGCGTGGGAGCCCGTGGTCATCGGCGACGTCGCCCTCTACGGCATCCCCTACCTGGAGCCCGAGCTGGTGCGCGGCCCGTGGGAGCTGGCCGAGCGCGGCCACACCGCGGCCCTGTCCCATGCGATGGGGCTGATCACGGCCGATGCCGTACGGCACCGCCGCTCCGTCGTGCTCGCCCACGCCTTCGTGGCAGGCGGCACGGCCAGCGACAGCGAGCGCGACATCAGCGTCGGCGGCCTCTCCCACGTGCCGCAGACGGTCTTCGACGGAGTCGACTACGTCGCGCTCGGCCACCTCCACGACCGCCAGCGGATGGCCGACCACATCCGCTACTCCGGCTCGCCGCTGGCCTACTCCTTCTCCGAGGCCGACCACGTGAAGGGGTCGTGGCTGGTGACGGTCGGCTCGCCCGGGGCCGACTTCGTCCCCGCGCCCGTGCCGCGCCCGGTCGGCAGACTGCGCGGCACCCTCGACGGCCTGCTCGCCGACCCCGCGCTCGCCGTACGCGAGGATCACTGGCTGCAGGTCACGCTGACCGACGCGGTGCGCCCCAGGTCGGCGATGGACCGGCTGCGCGCCCGCTTCCCGCACACGCTCGCGCTCGCCTTCGACCCGCAGGGCGCCGCCCCCGCCCGGCAGTCCGTACGGCTGGCGGGGCGGCCGGAGGTCGAGGTCGCGCTCGACTTCGTCCGCGAGGTCAGGGGCGAGCCCGCCGACGCGATGGAGGAACGGCTGCTGCGCGAGGCCGTCGAGGCGTCCAGGATCAAGGAGGTCATGGTCTAGATGCGCCCGCACCGGCTGACCCTCACCGCGTTCGGGTCGTTCCCCGGCACCGAGACGGTCGACTTCGACGCCCTGGCGGAGGCGGGCCTCTTCCTCGTCCACGGTCCCACGGGCGCGGGCAAGACCACGCTGCTCGACGCGCTGTGCTTCGCTCTTTACGGCGTGGTTCCCGGGCAGCGCAACAGCGCCCGCAGCCTGCGCTGCGACCACGCGCCGCCCTCGGTCGGGCCTTCGGTCACGCTGGAGGTGACGCTGCGGGGGCGGCTGCTGCGCGTCCAGCGCTCGCCCGCCTGGACACGGCCCAAGCTCAGGGGCACGGGGGTCACCGAGGAGAAGGCCAAGGTGATCGTCTCCGAGCATTTGCGCGGGGTGGGGTGGCAGGGGTTGACCACGCGCGCCGACGAGGCGGGTGACCTGGTGGGCGGGCTGCTCGGGATGAACGCCGACCAGTTCTGCCAGGTCGCGATGCTGCCGCAGGGTGACTTCGCGCGCTTCCTGCGGGCGGACGGAGAGGAGCGGCGGCGGCTGCTGGAGCGGCTGTTCACCGTGAAGGTGTTCACCTCGGTCGAGGCGTGGCTGGCCGAACGGCGCAAGCAGACGTGGCGGGAGTCGCAGGAGGGGCGGCAGGAGGTCGAGTACGCGGTGAAGCGGTTGGAGGAGGCGGCGGGCGACGTCCTGTCGGCCGCGTCCTGGCCGGGCGGCGAGCCGCTTGTTCTCCCTGCTCCGCGTGGCGACTCGTCGGGTGGCGTCTCCAGCTCGCGTGCTGAGTTGGCAGGTGATGTCCGTGGCACACCCGGTGACGCCGCAGGTGACGCTCCCGGCATGCGTGGCGACTCGGTGCGGGAGGTTGGCGGAGTTGGTGGCTCGCGCGGCGACTCGGCGGCCGACGGTCGCGGCTCGGGCGCCGGGGCTCTGGGGGCCGTTCCCGCTCCGCGCAGCGGGTCCGACGACGCGGAGGCTCCGACGGCCTCGGACGAAGCGGAGGCTCCGACGGCCTCGGACGACACGGAGGCTCCGACGGCCTCGGACGACACGGAGGCTCCGACGGCGGAGAGCGACCCGCTGGCGTGGTCGGGCCTGTTGCGAGCGGCGGCGGAAGCGGTCGTGGGACGCGCCACCGAGGCGTGGTCGTCGGGGCAGGCCGCGCTGCGGGAGCACCGCGAGAGGTCGGAGCGGGCGAGCGCGCTGGCCGACAGGCAGCGCCGTCACGCCGAGGCGGTGGCGCTGCGCCGTACTCTCGACGACCGGGCGGAGGAACGCTCGGACCTGCTGATGGTTCTCGACGAGGCGGCACGGGCCGAACGCGTCCTGCCCCTCATCAACGCCGCCCGCCAGCGCGCCGCCGCGGCGGGCAAGGCGAGGGGGCTGGCCGCCGACGCGATCGCCCGCGCCACCCCCCTCCTCGCCTCCCTCTCGTCGGACTCCCACACGGAGTCCCGCGTAGAGCCCCGCATGGGCTCCGGTCTACCTGTGGGTTCGGGTCGGCTGCTGGGCAGCGATCCCGGCGGGCGGGTTGTTGGTCCCGACGTGCTCGCCGGGCTCGAGCGGGAGCGGTTGAGCGAGATCACCAGGGTCTCCGAGTTGCTGGCCGACGAGAGCAGGCTCGACCGGCTCCGGCGCGACCTGGGCGCGGCCGAGCAGGAGATCGTGACGCTGTCCGCCAGAGAGCAGGCGGCCGCCGCCCGTCTGGCGGAGCTGCCCGCTCTGGTCAAGGCGGCCGACGACGCCGCAGACAGAGCCAGGCTCGACGCGGCCGTGATCCCGGCCGCCGAGGCCGCCAGGTCTGCCGCCGCCGCGCGCCTCGAAGCGATCGAGCGCCGCGACCGTCTTGTCGCCGACCTCGCCACAGCCCAGAAGGACCTGACCACCCGCCTGCACGATCCGGCCCTCGTCCGCGCGTTCGCGGAGTCAGCACGCGAGCTCGATGACCCGGCGCTCGCCCACGCGTTCGTGGAGGGAGGAGCCGGGCTCGACGGCTCGGCTCTCATCCGCGCGTTCATACGGTCGGGAACGGGTCTCCATGATCCCGCTCTCATTCGCCAGTTCGTCGAGTCGGGAGCTCGACTCGACGATCCTGCTCTCGCCGATCAGGAGGCGTGGCCGCGGGAGTCCGGCGATGTGGCGCACGTAGGTGCCGATCCGCTCGTCGGCGAGGTGGAGGGCGCGTGGCGGGCCGTCAGGGACATGGCCCGGCTGGCCGAACGCGCCACGGGCGACCGGCTCGCCGCTCTCGAAGGGCTGCGTGCCGAGGAGTCCAGGCTGGCCGAGCTCGACGAGCGGCTCGCCGTACTCACCGCCGAGATCGACACGCTCGCCGAACGCGAGGGCACGGGCCGGGCGGCGATGGACGAACTGCCCGCCGCCCTCAACGACGTGACGGCACGGCTGGCCGAGGCGCGCGCCGCCGCGGGTCGGCTGCCGTCGGCGATCGCCGCACGTGACGCGGCGGCGTCCTGGCTGGCCACGGCGAGCCGACGGCACGACCTGCAGGGCGAGGTGGAGGCCGCGCGCGCCGCTCACGGCGTGGCCGTCGAACAGGCGCAGGACCTGCGCGACCGCTTGCAGGAGGTGCGCCAGGTCCGCATCGAGGGGATGGCGGCGGAGCTGGCGGCCGAGCTGTCGGAGGGGCAGCCGTGCGCGGTGTGCGGGTCGGCCGAACACCCCGCACCGGCCGCGCCCGCCGAGAACGCCTACGCCGCCGACGACGAGATGGCGGCACAGGCCGCCTACGACGCCGCGCTGGCCGAACGGCAGGCGGCCGACGGTCTGCTGTCCTCGCTCACCTCGCGGCTGGACGAACTCTCCGACGCTCCCGAGCCCGAGGAGGCGCAGGCCGAGCTGTCCACCGCCGAGGCGGAGGTGGCGGCGCTCACAGAGCTGGCCGGGCAGGAGCCCGCCTGCGAGCGGGCCGCGCTGGCGCTGGAGGCCGAGCTGGAGCAGTCCCGCGATCAGCTCCACGAGACGGAACGGCGGCTGACGGAGTCGCGGGCGGCGCTCGCGGCGCTGGCGGGGGAGCGGGACCGCGTCCACGCCCGCCTCGAAGGGGCACGTGGCGACGACGCCAGCCTCGGCGCGCGCAGACGGCGGCTCGGTGGCGAGATCGCCCTGCTGGGAGAGCTGGCCCGGGCCGCCGAACGGGTGGGCGAGATCACCGCCCGGCTCGAAGACGCCCTTGCCACCCTCACCCGCCTCCTGGCCCCTTCCCCTTCCGCCGCGGCCTTCACTACCACCGCTTCGGCTCCGGCCTCCGGCACCTCGGCCTCCACGGCCTCCGGCACCTCGGCCTCCACGGCCTCCGGCACCTCGGCCTCCACGGCCTCCGCCTCGACGGCCTCCACCCCTGGCTTCGACCCGGCGGATGACGAGCCGGGGCTGACGGGACCCGATGGAGTGCGGGGCGATGTGCCGCCTTGTTCGGGGGCTGGTAGGTCCGGTGGCGAAGGGCGAGCTGCGTCGCTCGATCGTTCGGCGCTGGGTCGGTCCGGTGTCCGCGGGGACGAGGATTCTGCGCGAGATGTGTCGCTTGGCCGTCAGGGGTCGGGTCGGTCCGGTAGCGCGGGGGATGATGGGTCTGCACTCGACGGTCCGGAGTCGGGTAGTGCGGACCCACGGGCTGCCTTCCACGATGCCGATCCGCGGCAGCGAGCCGTCGAGGTCACCGTGGCGTGGGCCGCCGCCGAGCTGGACGCCGCCGAACGGGAGGTGGCGAGGCTGCGGGAGGCCGCTGCCGCGCACCCTCGGCTCGCGACCCGGGCGACGGAGTTGGCCGACGAGCAGGCGAGGACCACTCACGCCTTCCATGAGCTCGGCCTCCGGCTGGCCGCGGGCCGTACCAGAGCTGACGAGCTCCAAGCCGAAGTCGCCCGCCTCGCCGCCCGCATCGACGACGCGAGGGGCGCCGACGCCACGCTCACCGCCAGGCTCGACCGGCTGCGAGACGAGGCGCAGCTCCTGCGCGAGGCCCACGAGGCGACGCAGGCGGCCGAGTCCGCCACGGCCGAGCACAGCAAGGCGGTCGAGGCGGCGGAGCAGGCGGCTGTGGCGGCGGGGTTCGTGGACGTGGAGGACGTGCTGCCCGCCGTACGCACGCAGGACGAAAGGGAGGACAAGGCCGAGCGGTTGCGCGAGCTGGACGCCGCGCACGCCGCGGTGACGCGCACGCTGGCCGATCCGGAGCTGGTCGCCGCCGCGGCGGAGCCCGCGCCCGATCTGGCGGCGGTGGAGTCCGCGAGGGAGGAGGCGGAGCGGGCCTACACCGCGCTCGCCTCCGCCCGCGACCGGGCCGAGCGGCGGGTGCGCAGGCTCGCCGAGCTGCACGAGGAACTGATGGCGTGCCTGGGTCGCTGGCAGCCCGCCGCCGACAGACACCGACTGGCCGAACGGCTGGCGGCGCTGGCCAGCGGCACCTCGGGCGACAACCAGTGGAGCATGAGCCTGTCGTCGTACGTGCTGGGCGAGCGGCTCAGGCAGGTCGTCGACGCCGCCAACGAACGCCTCGACCACATGTCGGGCGGTCGCTACCAACTTAAGCACGACCTGCGCAAAACGGCGGGCGCGCGGGGAAGGGCGGGTGGCGGGCTCGGTCTGCGCGTGCTCGACGCGTGGACGGGGGTCGACCGCGACCCCGCGACGCTGTCGGGTGGCGAGAGCTTCATCACCTCGCTGGCGCTTGCGCTGGGCCTGGCCGACGTGGTCAGCGCGGAGGCAGGCGGCGCGGAGATCGGGATGCTGTTCGTGGACGAGGGGTTCGGCACGCTCGACGAGGACACCCTCGACGGGGTGCTCGACATCCTCGATGGGCTGCGCGATGGCGGGAGGGCGGTGGGCATCGTCAGCCATGTGGGTGAGCTGCGGACGCGGATCCCCGCCCAGCTCAAGGTCACCAAGGCGCGGGCGGGCTCGACGCTGACGGTCACCGCTCCCTGACCCGAGCCCGCCCAGCGATCGCGAGGCGCGGCCCCCGGTCAGCGGGTGCCGGAGGCGGACGCCTGACAGGATGGGCAGATGGTGAGCATTGGACAGGTGGTGCTGGGCGTCACGGAGATGCCGAGGGCCGTACGGTTCTGGACGCAGGCGTTGCACTACATCCCCAGGGCAGGCGCGGCCACGGAGAAGTGGACGATCCTCGACCCGGTGAACGGCCTCGGCGTCCCGGTGGCGCTGGGCCTCAGCTCCTCGCCGGTGCAGCAGGTGCCGCGCATCCATCTGGACCTGTTCGCCGAGACCACGCAGGAGCACCGGCAGGAGGTCGAGCGGCTGGTGGCGCTGGGCGCCGAGCTGGTCGAGTGGGAGCTGTATCCCGACAATCCGGACTTCGTGGTGCTGGCCGACCCCGAGGGCAACAGGTTCTGCGTCATCGATCTCAGCCACGGCTGACGCCGGGTCGAAGGCGCGTCTGACGAGCTGATACGGTCGGCGGACCACCTCGTAAGACGCAATCCCGCATAGTGAGACGCAGCATGTCCCAAGCCCCCACCGCTCCCGCCCCCACCAGGACCCGCATCGCCGCGGCGAGCCTCATCGGCACGGCGATCGAGTTCTACGACTTCTACATCTACGGCACCGCCGCCGCCCTGGTGCTCAACGCCGCCTTCTTCCCCGAGATGGACCAGGTGGCGGGTACCTTGGCCGCCTTCTCGACCTTCGCGGTGGCTTTCATTTCCAGGCCGCTCGGCTCGGCGATCTTCGGGCACTGGGGCGACCGCATCGGCCGTAAGTCCATGCTGGTCGTGTCGCTGCTGCTCATGGGCCTGTCCACGGTCGCGATCGGCCTGCTGCCCGGCTACACGGCCATGGGCGTGGCCGCTCCTGTGCTGCTGGTGCTGCTGCGCTTCACCCAGGGCATCGGCCTAGGCGGCGAGTGGGGTGGCGCGGCGCTGCTGGCCACCGAGCACGCGCCGCCCGGCAAGCGCGGCCTGTACGCGATGTTCCCGCAGCTCGGGCCATCGGTCGGGTTCATCGCCGCCAACGGTCTGTTCCTCATCCTCGGCGGGGTGCTGAGCGACGAGCAGTTCGTGGAGTGGGGCTGGCGGCTGCCGTTCATCGCCAGCCTGCTGCTCGTGGTGATCGGCATGTACGTCCGGTTGAAGATCTCCGAGACGCCGGTCTTCCAGGCCGCCATGGACGAGCGGAAGATCGCCAAGGTGCCGATCGCGGGCCTCATGCGCCACCAGTGGCGCAGGGTGCTGCTCGGCGCGGGCGCGATGGTCATCACCTACACCCTCTTCTACACGGCCACCACCTACTGCCTGTCGTACGGCACGGCGACGCTGGGCATCCCGCGGACCACGATGCTGTCGCTCACCATGATCGGCGTGGTGTTCATGGCTCTCGGCACGGCCGTCTCCTCGATGGTCTCCGACCGGTTCGGCCGCCGCCGTACCCTCATCGTGGGCGCCAGCGTCGCGATCGGGTGGGGCCTGGTGATGTTCCCCCTGATGCAGACCGCCTCGGTGCCGCTGATCGGCGTCGCGCTGGCGGGGGCGCTCGGCCTGATGGGCCTGATCTTCGGCCCGATGGGCGCCTATCTGCCCGAGCTGTTCCGCACCGAGTACCGCTACAGCGGCGCGTCGGTCGCCTACAGCCTGGGCGGCGTCCTCGGCGGCGCGGTCCCGCCGCTGATCGCCACCCAGATACAGGCCAGCGGGCTGCCCGTCTTCTACGTCGGCGGCTACGTCTCCGCGATGGCCGTGCTCAGCCTGCTGTGCCTGCTCGCCCTGCCGGAGACGGGCGCGCTAGAGATGTCCGGGGAACAGTAGGCACAGCTCTCTCGGGTGGGCCGCGATCAGGCGAAGCTCGTCGTCGGTCAGCGGCCTGCCCGTCATCGCGTTGCAGAGTTGCACCAGCTCGAACGTCAGCTCCTCCTCCTTCACCTCGATCCCCAGCCCGTCCATGACGTGCCGGAACCCGGCCTTCCCGCCGTACTCGCCGGTCAGCACCACCCGCCCGCGGCGCGCGTGCCAGTCGTCGGGGAAGGGGCCGAGCGTGCTCTCGTCGTACAGCTCGTAGTTGCCGTGGTCTTTCAGCGCTCCGTCGGCGTGGATGCCCGACTCGTGCGCGAAGGCGTTCGCACCCACCCCCACCTGGTTGTACGGCATCGCCTGCCCGAAGGCGTACCCCGCCCACAGCGTGAACCTGCGCGCCCACGACAGGTCGAGCGCGTCGCCGATCTCCGCCTCCAGCCCGAAGCCGTGCCGGAAGGCCAGGATCGTCGAGAGCAGGTCGGCGTTGCCCGAGCGCTCGCCGATGCCGTTGACGCAGGTGTTGATCCACGCGTCCTGACCGGCCTCCAGATCGCCGAGCGCGCCGGACACCGAGTTGGCCACGGCCATGCCCAGGTCGTTGTGGCAGTGGGTCTCGATCGGCATGCCGGTGGCCGCGGCCAGCGCGGCGAAGCGCTCGCGGATCCTGCCGGGGGTGTCGCCGCCGATCGTGTCGCAGTAGCGCACCCTGTCGGCGCCCGCCTCCTTGGCCGCCAGCGCGAACTCCAGCAGGAACCCGGCGTCGGTACGCGAGCCGTCCTCGGCGTTGACGCCGATCGTCTCGGCTCCTCCCGCCTTCGCCACGGCCACGGCCGCGCTCATCTCCCTGATGATCGCGGCCCGGTCGAGCCGCCCCTTGAACTTGTTCTGGATCATGTAGTCGGAGGTGGAGATGGACAGGTTGTAGTGCCTGAGGCCCAGCGGGAGCGCCTTCTCCACGTCACCCGCCACACCCCGGCACCAGCCCGACAGCCGCAGCCGGCCGAATGCGCCCGCCTCGGCCAGCGCGACCTGGGCCTTGACGTACGGGACCTCATGGAACAGGAAGGGGAATCCGATCTCCGACTGCGCCACGCCCAGCTTGGCCAGATAGAAGTTGACCATGGTCTTGCCGAACTTGGACAGGCCGGTCCGCGCGGTCTGCACGCCGTCCCTGTTGGTGACATCGAGGAAGTGAATACGAGGCATGCGGCCACGTTGACACCGCTTGTCGAGGTGGATCAATATTGATTTTCATCAATATGAATGAGTGGATCGACGCGGGGGCGGCCGCCGAACGGCTCGGCGTGAAGCCCGCCACCCTCTACGCATACGTCAGCCGTGGGGTGCTGCGCCGAAGGCGGGCCGACGACGGGCGGCGCAGCCTGTTCTCCCTGGCCGAGGTCGAGCAGCTCGCCAGGCGGGGGCGGCCGCGCAACCCACAGCCCGAGTTGGTCATCGAGTCGCGGGTCACGACGCTGGGCGTCGACCGGCCGTACTATCGCGGGATCGACGCGCTGGAGCTGGCGCGCACGGCGACCTTCGAGAGCGTCGCCGAGTGGCTCTGGACGGGGGAACCGGCTCGGGCCGTGGAGTGGGCCCATGATCCCGAAGGCGTGCGGGCCGCGATCGCCGCCCAGCGGGCGCTGCCGGACGGACTGCTGCCGATCGACCGGCTCCAGGTCAGCACCACCGTGCTGGGCGCCACCGACTCGCTGCGCTACCAGCTCGACGCCGCATCGGTCGCCGCCACGGGCCGCCGGCTGATTGCGGGCCTGGTCGACTCCCTCCCCCCTCTCGACCGGACTCATGGTGAGTTGGGGGTGGCGCGCCGGTTGTGGGAGCGGTTGTGTCCCGCGCCGCCGACCCCGGCGCTGCTCGCGGCGCTGCAGTCCGCGCTCGTCCTGCTCGCCGACCACGAACTGGCCGCCTCCACCCTCGCCGCCAGAGTCGCCGCGTCCGCCAAGGCCGACCCCTACGCCGTCGTCCTGACCGGCCTCGGCGTGCTCGGCGGGCCGCTGCACGGCGGCGCCTCCTACGACGCCGAACGCCTCCTGGCTGAGGTGGGCGGCCCCGGCCGCGCCGCCCGCGTCATCGCCGACCGCATCCGGCGGGGCGAGCGCATCCCCGGCTACGGCCACAGCGTCTACAAGAATGGCGACGCCAGGGGCGCACTGCTGATGGACCTGGTCGAAGCCGCGGTCCCCGGACACGAAAGGCTGGAGGCGGCCCGGGCCCTCACTGCCGAGGTACGCCGAAGGCGGCTGCCCGAGCCCAACATCGACTTCGCCCTCGCCTGCCTCACCGCGGTCAGCGGCATGATCCCCGGCGCCGGTGAGGCGATCTTCGCGGTGGCCAGGACCGCGGGCTGGCTTGCCCACGCCATGGAGGAGTATGGCAAGGGCACCCTCCTGCGCCTGCGCGCGTCATCTCGCTGACCCTCCCCGAAGATCGGGCGCCGGAGCCTGCTGGGTCGAACTGCTACGCCGTGCTCAAGCCCTTATCCGTCGGCGATCGATCCCCAGCCCTCGTTCCAGATGTTGTCCCAAGGGGCCTTCACGATGAGCTTGTACGTGTGCGTCAGACCGCTGATGGTCTTCACGCAGGGCTTGGTGTAGTTGTTGCACGAGAAGGAGCCGACGGACACGTTGTTGATGGTGTCCCATACGGTGCCCCTGACGTTGCCCCCCAGCTTGGCGACGACGTAACCCTTGGGGACTGAGACGGTTCCGGTCGTGCAGGAGGAATCGCCGTTGAGCCAGCAGGTCGTGCTTCCCGCGCTGGCCGGTGTCGCCGAGACAGTGGCCAACACGGTGGCGATGGCGAACGAGGCCGCTGCAAGGTGCCTGAACTTCATGGGATCTCCTGACGCGAAGGCGGCCGGTGACGGCCGAACGGATGTAAGCGCCACGCTAGAGATCAGCTGTTGGACGCCCGTTGGGCAGCCGTTGGGCCACCGCCGGTCACCATGCGGCCCGGCTCGCGCCGCCGGTCAGGGTGTCGCGCGGGGTGGGACGGTGACCATCAGTAGCCGCGGGTACGGCGGGAGGCCGGGCGGGTCCTGCGGGCCAGGCCGCGCCCGCGGAAGGCGCGCAGGATCTCCGCGCCCAAGATGACTCCGGCGCCGATGCCGACCGCGATCGACAGCGCCTCGACCAGGTGCAGCGCACCGGCCGACACGTTGTCGAGGCTCAGCTCCAGCATTCCCCTGTACAGTGCGGACCCCGGCAGGAGCGGGCCGATCGACGGGATCACGAACACCGCCGACGGCACGCGCACCCTGCGCCCATAGGCCGTGCCCAGCAGGCCGACCACCGCCGCCGCGATCGTCGTCGCGCCGAGCGCGGGCACCCCGTTGGCCGTCAGCGACACGAACGTGAGCCAGATCAGCCCGCCTCCCAGCGCTCCCGGAAGCAGATGGCGGGGCGGAACCAGCAGCGCCACCGCGAACGTCAGGCTCAGCGCCAGCGCGCCCACCAGCTGGGGCGGCGCCAACGACAACGGAGCCGACGGAACGCTCTCCACGGTGATCGGCACCCCGAGCCTGACCGCCACCGTCAGCGTCGTGCTGATGCCCGCGACGACCGCCGCCACGATGAACACCACCTCGGACAGCCGCGCGGTCGCCGTGACGTACTCGCCCGCGATGCCGTCCTGCACGCACGCCACCAACGGCCGTCCGGGCAGCAGCGCGACCACCGCGCCGACCACCACCGCGGACGCCTCCACGGGAACGCGCTGCCAGATGAGCAGCACCGCCACCACCGAGCCGAACATCGCGGCCACCGCCGTCTGGAAGAACTCCGCCACACCGCGCCGCCCGAGCCACGCGGCCGCCCTGTCGCCCAGCACCGTCGCGACGAACGCCGCGCCCGCCACGGTCGGGCCGCCGCCGATCAGCACCGCCGCCGACGCCGCGATCAGCGCCGACGACGTCACCACCGCCCAGTCGGGGTAGACGCGCACCCGCCTGGTGATCTCCCTCAGCCGCTCCTCGGTCTCGCCGAGCGACAGGCTCTGCGCGTTCACCTCGCCGACGAGGTTGTGCACCGCGATCAGGCGGTCGTAGTCGGGCTGGCGCCTGCGCACCCTCCGTTCGGCCGTCGCGGGCGGCCTGCCGTCGGACGGGACGTGCGACAACGTGATCGCCGACAGGTTGACGTCCGCCTCGACCTGGCGCATGCCGTACGACTCCAGGATCCTGCGCATGGCGCCCGCGACGTTCTCGGTCGCCTCGCCGCTGCCGAGCAACAGCTCACCGACCCGCAACGCCAGCGCCATGGCACGGTGCCCTTCGGCATCCGAAGCGGAGTATGTCATCGCATGGCGTCATACCCGCGCCCCCGCCCTTTGATCGACCCCGGCCGAGCCCTCTCGTGCGGCGTGGTACCGCCTTGTGGTTGGGGGTCCTGTGGTCCGGACTGCGGCGGGTGCGTCAGGGTGCGGGGTCCAGGGTGTGGGGGCGGCCCACGTACGAGGCCAGGGCGCGGACCCGTTCCGCGTGCTCGTCGTGGCCCACGATCACCGGCGGCTCGTTGTAGGCCATCGCGTCGGAGCTGCGCCGCAGCTTGATGTACTGCCCGCACGCGTCGATCGCGTAAGGCTCCATGTCGTCCTGGAGCGCGCCGATCACCGTGATCCCGTACGTCTCGCCGATCCTGCGGAACAGCGCCACCGCCTCCCGACGGTGCTCCTTGCCCAGGTTGCGGCCCAGCTCGTCGAGCACCAGGCACAGGTGCCCGCCGCCCGAGGACGCGATGGCGGCCGCGCACACCAGTTTGACCGCCTTCTCGTCCATCAGCGCCGTGTTCGCCCGCCGGTTGTACGGCACGAAGCCCTGCCCCTCGCCGCGCCGCCACTTCGGCGTGACCCGCCACTGCCAGCGCTGCTCGGGATCGGCGGGCGCAGGCGGCACGGGGAACTCCAGCGTCGCGCCGTAACCGCCGTAGGAGGTGTCGAGCTTCTCGAACTCCTCGGCCACTCTGGCCAGCCGTGCCCTGATCGCCGCCGTCAGCGCCGCCCTGTGCACGGCCGTCGACTGCGCCGCCTCCTCGGCGCCCTTCTCGGCCGCCGCCAGGTCGCGCTGCCTGGTCACGATCTGCGACTCGATCTGGCGACGCTGGTGCTTCTCGTACTCCTCCTGCCCGCGCAGGTAGGAGGCCAGCGACCCGCACACGGCCGCGAACGTCGCCTGCTCCCTGCTCGCCCGCCCCGTGCGCTCGCCCATCAGGAAGCGCAGCTCCTCGGGTACCTCCTCCTCGTCGTCACCGGGGAAGGTGTCGCGGAAGGCCTGGTCGAGGTGGCGTTCGGCGACCCGCCACCACTCCTCGGCGGTGCGCGGCCGTTCCTCCTCCTGCAGCGCCGCGATCCAGGCGCGGGCGTCGTCGAGCGTGCCGCCCCACTCCCTGCCCAGCTCGCCGAGCCGCAGCGCCTCACGCTCGGCCGTGACCTTGGCCGCCGCGTCGCGCGCCTGGCCGCGTTCGGACTCGTGCCTGCTCCTGCGGCCTTCGAGCCGTTCGATCTCCATGTCGCGGGTGCGGGCTCGGAAGTCGAGCGCGCCCGCCTGCTGCTCGGCGACCGCCACGGCGGGCGTGAGCTCCTGGAGCGTCTCGGTCAGCTCGGCCAGCTTGGCCCTGCGCTCGGCAAGGCGCTGCTCGATCTCCAGCAGCCGCACGCCCGCCTTGGCGCCGTCGAGCCGCCGCTGCGCCTCCGCGACCCGTTCCTCACCCGCCTTGACGGCCTGCGCCGCCTCCTCCTGCACGTCTCTGGCCCGGTTGAGCCGCTGCTCGGCGGCCTTGATGCGGGCCTCCCTGCCGGTGGCCACGCCGTCGAACGCGCCGACCACGCTCACGCCCGCCGAGCTGACGAGCACCGAGCCAGGCAGATCCTTCAGCGCGTCGGCGGCGGCGGCGAGCCGGTCGGCGTCGACGATCACCGCGTGCTCGGTCGGCCAGCCCCGCAACTGCGCGTGGTCGCTCGCCTGCTCGGCCACGTCGAGAGCGTCGAGCAGGCCGGTCGCGTCCACCCCCGCCGCCGCGAGCGCGGTGAGCTGCGCGGCGGCCGGGCCGCCCTCGGCGTCGTCGAGCGCCGCCTGCGCCGAGGCCACCTCGCGGTCGGCCACCCCGAGCGCCTTCAGCGCCTCGTTCAGCCGCCCACGCGCCTCGGTCAACTCCCGTTCGGCCGTCGGAACGTCGCGCCCGTCGGCCAGTCGCCGCCGCTCCTCCAACGAGGGGATGGCGCCCCGCAGCTCGTCGGCGGAGTTCTCCGCCACCGCCCGGTCGGCGTCGAGCTTGGCGGCCCTGGCCTGCAGCACCGCCAACTCCTTACGCGCCTCGACCACCATGCGGTCGAGCGTGTCGTCCTTCAGCGTGGCGATCTCGGCCTTGACCGTCGCGATCGCCTCGGCCGCCGACTCCTGAGCCGACTCCAGCGTGTCGAGCTGGGCGGCGAACGCCTCGTCACGGTCGGCGGCGTCGGCCAGCCTGCGCGCCTGCCGTCCCCGCCAGCACCGCAACGCCTCCGCGAGCCGCACCCTGGCCTGGTCGCGCCGGTCGAACGTGGTCAGCAGCGCGCTCGACTCCGCCTCGAACTCCGCCAGCCGTTGGCCCGCCTGCGCGGCCTTGACCCGTCTGGCGTGCTCGTCGCGGCGTGCCTCCCGCTCCTGCTCCAGCTCGGCGTCGAGCCCGGTCAGCGCGGCGATCGCCTCGAAGACGCGCTCGGGGGAGATCTCGTTCAGCGGCTGCGACAGCAGGTTGGTGGCCACCTTGCTGCGAACCGACGTCGACAGGAACGACACGCAGCGCACGCGGTCGCCGTACAGGACCTTGGTGAGGTCTCTGGCGACCACGTCGCGGCGGCCCGCCGACCTGGGCAGCGTCGACCACACCTCGTCGGCCCTGGCCACCCGCTCGGCCTCGGAGCTCGCGGCGGCCAGGTGAACGCCGTCACGCCAGCGGATCTCCAGGTGCGGCGCCTCCTGGTTGACCCGCAACCAGACGGTGATGGGGCCGTTGGCGGTGTCGGGCTCGGGAAACAACCCCTCCCCGCTGTCCTCCGGACTCGCTCCTTCGAGCGTGCCGCCGCCCTGCGCGACCAGCCCAGAGCGGCCGCTGTCCCGGCCGTCGCCCTGCGCGGTCGGCTCAGATCCGCCGTCGTCGGGGGCGCTCGGTGCTGAGGCCCCGTCGGCAAGGTGGTCGCCCGCCCCCGACACGGCGCTGGTGAGAACGTCGAGGGCGTTCCCCTGGATCGTGGGGGTTGTGTGGGCGGAAGGCCCGAAGACGCCGACGATGTAGCCGTGGTCGGCGCTGGCCCACTGCCGCCCGCCCGCGCCGCTGGCCAGCTCGGCGTTGAACAGCAGCTCGGACACCGCCTTCGCCCCCGACGCGAACCGCCACTGCTCGTCGCCGAGCAGCGCCGTGATCGACGCGATGAACGACGACTTCCCCGCACCGTTGGAGTCTTTCGGCCCCGCGCCCGCCACGACGATCAACGTGCCGGGGACGGTCGGCACCGGATGCGTGGACAGCCGTGAGATGTTGACCGCCTGAACGGCGATCAGCACCCGATCCCCGACGACGTTCTCCGCCAGTGCCACTTACTCGTCCCCCGTCTTCCGCTGTGCTCGTACGGCCGCCGCGAGAGGCGTGTGCGGCCCCGCGGCGAGAATCAGCTCTTCCTGCAGACGCCGCCGCGCCGCCCGCGTGAGCCGGTGGAACTGCGGGCCAGGCACGTAACCCCCGGCCTCTTCACCCGCCTTGACCTGCGAGAGCAGCCCGGCATGCCGCAACACGCGCAGCGCGGACTCCAGCTCGCCGATGGGCAGCTGGGTGTGGCGGCGCAGCTCGTCGACGGGGGTGGCGTGCGGCGACAGCCACGTGTCCTCCGGCAGCAGGCCCTCCGCCCGCGGTATCGCCACCGAATGCACCAGCACGAGCGTCAGCACCGCGCGCTCGCTCTCGCCCAGCGCCGTGCCCACTTTCGCGGCCACGGCGTCGTCGTAACCCGAGATCCACCGCTCCCGTTGCTGGATCAGCGTGCGTCCGCGCCTGGCGAGCATCTCGGCGAGGGTACGGCGAAGCGCCGGGTCTCTCAGCGCCGTGAAGCGCGCCTCCTGGACGGGCTCGGCGGCGAACTCGACCGCCATGAACGCCGCCACCAGCTCGGCCCTGCGCCGCTCGTCGAAGGCGTCGAGCAGGTCGTCGAACTCGGCCCGCGCCGTTTCGACCCTCCCCCCGAGCAACCCGGTCTCGCTCACGCCGAGCGCCCCTATCTCCTGCCCGCCAAGCGACTCGCCCTGTCCCGCGCCGACCGACCTGGCCTCGCTCGCGTCAAGCGACCCGCCCGGGCTCACGCCAAGCGACTCCCCCTGTCCCGCGTCGAGCGGTTCGGCCTCGCCCGCGCCAAGCGGTCTGGCGGCCTGGTCCTGCGGTGCGACGGTCTCGGTTGCGGGCACGTCGGCGGCTCCCGAAGCGACGGCCGCGGCCACCAGGTCGGCGTCGCCGACGACCGTCAGCGTGGTCCTGTCCGCCTCGGGAAGCCGCCTGACCAGCTCCTTCAGCTGCCCGTACGACTCCACGGGCCACGTCGCGCACCGCGGCCCGAGCCGGACGAATCCGTCGGCCATCACCACCCACGACGAGTCGTGCAGCCGCCGCAACGCCCCCACCGCCCAGTTGCGCATCAGGTCGTCGGTGCGGCCGATCAACGCGCGGTAGGTGTCGAGCACCAACTCCACCGGCGCGGTCGCCCCGGGCCAAGGATCGGCGGACAGGTCCACCCAGCAGCACTTCAGGCAGGCCGCCAGCACCCGCCTCGTCTCGCCCGACCGCTCGACGTTGGGCGGGGCGACCTGGTGCTCCTCCAGCAGCGAAGGCGTCACCCCGTCGGGCCACACGGGGACGGCGAGGTCGGCCAGCCGTACCATGCCCGCCGGGGTGGCCTCCCCCGAACCGAGCCGCAGCGGACCCTCCGCCCTGGCACGGGCGTGGGAGAGCAAGGGCGTCATGAGTCCTCCTTCATCGGCCTCATGACCGAGGTGCTGTGCCTCTTGATGACCTCGACAAGCTCGGTCATGGGATGCGCTCCAGGAAGCCGTGCGACAGCCACGCGGGCTCGTGAGAAGGGTCGGCCGTCAGCGCGTCGGACCACACGAGCCGGTAGGGCAGCTCGGGGCGCAGATCGACGCTGGTCAGGTCGGCCAGCAGCCGCCGGGCGGCGGCCCAGTCGGAGCTCAGCAGCCCGGCCAGCGCCACCCTGTCGGCCCCGCCGAGCACCGACTCGGCCACCTCCGCCAGCCGCTCGACCGCCGCGCCAGGCGACTGGTCGAGGGAGTCGGCGGGCCCCTCGTCGGGTAGGTCGGAGCGCGGGGGAGTGGGCTGGGCGGGCGCGGGCCGCGGGCTCTCGTCGACCGCGCGGACGATCGCCGCTGGATCGTGCCAGGGCGCGGGAGCGTCGAAGACGAACCCGTCGAGGACGGCCGCGAGCCGTTCCTTCGACGCCGTCTGCGCGAACGTGCGCCAGGTCTCGGACGGCAGCAGCGTCAGGTTGCGGGTGGTGCCCGCCGAGTCGGCCAGGCGGCCCGCCGCGCGGCGGGAGGCGTCGCTGTAGGCGTAGATGGCCGCGCGCAGGTCGGTGCAGACCCTGTCGAGCTCGGGCCAGCGGGTCAGGATGGTGCCGTGGAGGTTCTGCGCGCGCCGGGCGATCTCCTCGGTGCCCCACAGCTTGGGCGCCTGCTCGCGCAGCTCCTCGATCGTGCCGGTGGTGAGCGTGATGAGCTCGAGCGCCCACAGGCGGAAGGCCCTGGCCAGGTTGGCCGCGCTCTGCCTGGCCTGCTCCATCGTGGTGCGCGGGTCGGCGACGTTGAGGTCTTCGAGGGCGAGCAGGCGGTGCATCTCCGACTGGCCGCCGTCGTCCATCATCCGCCTGATGAACATCAGCCCGACCACGCTGGTGAAGGAGGCGCGGTAGCGCAGCTGGTTGGGCTTGGGGAACACCTCGCGGATCGCGCCGAGCCCCTTGAGCACGCGCAGCCTGTTGTCGAACTGGTCGGAAGGATAGGCGCGGCAGGCGAAGCGCATCTGCTCGTGCGTCAGCCACTCCTCGCCCGCCTCCGCGAACGCCGCGAAGAGTGTCTCGGCGACGTCGACCATGGCGGGGTCGTCGACCACCGCGCCGCTGTCGCGCGCCAGGGCGGCGAACATCCTGCGGTAGGTGGACAGCACCGCCTCCTCCGAGAGGGCGGCGTCGAGGGTCAGGGGCTGTTCGGGCACGCGCTCTAAGGTAGAGGTTCCCACCGACAGTTCGCTCAGATGACGACGCGAGAAAGCCCGTGTGCGACGGCGATGCCGCCGCACAAAAGCCCCGATGCCGCCACACGAAAGCCAGCGATGGCCCCGATAACGACAAGGCACCCAACAACGACAAGGCGCCCCGAGAGATGCGGATGGCGCTAGGGTGATGCCCGGTAAAAGGGGGACATAGCCCGCACTGACGGCCTTCCCGCCGGGGCCGCAGGAGAAGCTGTTCAGGAAGACGGCGCAGGAGGCGACGAAGGGGGCGACCTCGCCCATCAGCCAGGCGTACCGGTTGCAGAAGTTCCTGCGCACCACCGCGAAGTACGACATCACGGCGCCGCCGGGGCACTCGCTCAAGGCGCTGGAGTTCTTCATGGACACGACCTATCGGGGGACCTCCGAGCAGTTCGCGTCCGCCTTCGCGCTGCTGGCCAGGACGCTGGGGCTGCCCGCCAGGGTCGTCGTGGGGTTCAGGCCCGGGGAGCAGGACAACGGCGTCTACCACGTGCGGTCGGGACATGTCCTGGCCTGGGCGGAGATCAAGTTCGAGAAGCTCGGATGGCGGCCGTTCCATCCCACCCCCGGCAGGAGCGGGGCCAAGGACGACCACGACGTGGTGTCGGCCCAGATCCAGGAGAGCGAGCAGCTGGAGGGCGAGTTCGGGCAGGGCGGCGGCTCCAAGGACAAGCAGCCGTCGGCGAAGAAGAAGCCGGACAGGCCGGTGGCGTCGAGCGGGATGTCCTGGTGGTGGGCGATCGCCGTGGTCCCGCTCGGCTACGCGGGCGTGGCGGCGGGGCTGCCATGGTGGCGTCGCCGCTCCCGCCGTCGCGGCGGTGGCCCCTCCGACCGGGTGATGGGGGCGTGGCGGCAGGCCTGTGACGACCTCGGCCTGCGAGGGGAGCGCACGCTGACGGCGGCGGAGGTGGTGGCCGGGCACCCCGGCGCGCGGGAGCTACGGCCGCTGGCCGACCTGGCCAACCACGTCAGGTACGCGCCCGAGTCGGTCACCACGGAGGCGGCGGAGGCGGCATGGCGGTGCGGCGACGCGGTGCGCGCCCACGCCCGCCGTACGACGCCGCTGCGCGCCCGCCTGCTCCGCCGCCTCGACCCCCGCACGTTCACCAGCCGCTGACCCCGCCCGCCTGCTCCGCCGCCTCGACCCCCGCGCCTTCACCCGCCGCTGACCCGCCCGCCGCCGCCCCCCGCGTCGTTCACCCGCATCCGTTCACCTGCATCGTTCACCGGCGCCGCTGACCCACCCGTCGTCGGTCGCCGCTGCCCGTCTCCGGGTTCTGTCGGTGGCTGCCCGTAAGCTCCCCCTGTGCCGAAGGATCTGCGCAGCGCCCGCCTGTCAGCCCAGTTGCTGCACCGCCCGCCCGGCCCCGGCGTCGGTGGGATGGTTCGCCACCTGCTCGCCGTCCAGGCGCAGGACGTCCCGTCGGCCCTGCTCGCCTTCCGCGCCAGGTCCGCCACGGTCACCGTCAAGGAGATCGAGGCCGCCTGGCAGGCCCGTGAGATCGTCAGGGCGTGGGGCCCGCGCGGCACCCTCCATTTCGTCCACCGCGACGACCTGTCGTGGCTGCTCGCGCTGACCCGCGACGACACCGGCACCCTGCGCAGGCTCGCCCAGGAGGGCGTGACGGGCGACGACCTGCTCCCCCTGATCGACCGCGCCCTCGCGGGGCAAGGCCCGCTCACCAAGGCCCAGCTCGAAGCAAGGCTCGGGGGCCGCGCCCGGGGGCAGGGGATCGTCCACCTGGTCGCCCTGGCCGCCTTCCACGGCCTGGCCGTCCTCGGCCCGCTTGACCGGGGCAAACCCACCTACGTGCACACGGCCGACTGGCTCGGCGCACCCATCGCCTTCGAGCCGGACCGCGACCGGGCACTGGCCGAGCTCGCCCTGCGCTACCTGCGCGCGCACGCCCCCGCCGCGCCCGCCGACCTCGCCGCCTGGTCGGGCCTGCCGCTCGGCGCGGCCCGCTCCGCCTTCGACCTGATCGCGCCCTCCCTCGAAGCCGCCCCCCTCGGCGGCGTCCGCCTCCGCACCCGTTCCCACCCGTACCACCAGCCCACGGAGGAGCCCGAGCCCCCACCCTCGGACCACCAGCCCAAAGGGGAGATCGACCGGGCGCCCGCGGGCCACCAGCCCTGGGGCATCGCGGTCGGGGAGTTCGACCCAGTACCCGCGGGCCGCCAGCCCGCAGGGAGCGCCGCATCGGGGTTCGCGGGCGGGCGCGGGGGATCGGGCGGGCAGGCCGTCGGCGGGGTACGGCTGGCGCCCGCCTTCGACGAGTACCTCCTCGGCTGGGCCGACCGCGACCTCATCCTCGATCCGCGGCACCGCCGCGCGGTGTTCCCCGGCGGCGGGATCCTGCGCCCGGTCATGCTGGCCGACGGCGTCATCGAGGGCACATGGTCGCGCAAGGGCCAGGAGGTGACGCTGGCCCCGTTCGAGCCGGACGACCTGAGCCGATGGAAAGGGGAGGTGGCCGACGTCCGCGCCTTCCTCAGCGGGCGACCGCGCCCCTGATGCAGTACGGCTTCGACCAGACGACCGTGCTCTTCTGGCTGATCTCCAGCGCCGCGCCGACCAGGAAGCAGTAGCCGGTCTCGGGGTCCAGGCCCACGACCCTGGCCGTGGTGTCGCCCGGCTTGAGCGAGATGAGCTGCTGACCGTCGGCCGGCTCGCGTTGCAGGATCAGCGGGTAGCGGCGGGCGTTGGCGGGAAGCGTCCACCGGAGGGTGACGACGGCGCCCCGGTCGGACACCATGCGCAACCCGCGAGGAGCGAGGGCGTCGCGCGCCGCCTTGCCGATCTCGGCGGGCCTGGCGGGCTTGGCCGACTGCGGCTCCTTGGCGACCTGCTGCTTGGGCTGCGCCGCCGGGCTCTGCGGCCGGCCCGGGAGGAGAACGGCCAGGAGCGCGCCGGTCACGGCGACGGCCGCGACCGCGCCACCGATGAGGAGCCTGCCGCGCCACGACGACGCATGCGAGCGGGCGGGGGAGGTGGGGGCGTGCCGAGAGGCCGCATCCGAGGTGAAGGGGGAGCCCGGCAACGGCTCGGCTGACACCGGCCCGCCGGATGGGAAGGCGGCCCCGGGTGCCGGTACGGCTGACGGTGGCGTGCCCGGGCTGTAGGGGGACCCGGGCGTCGGTGGCGTGCCTGGGCTGTAGGCGGTCCCGGGAGTCGGCGTGGCCGACCGCGGGGGCACGAACGGGCCAGGGGCGGCGAACGGGCCGGGCGATGGGGCTGTGGAGAGGGCGCCGGGAGAGACGAGGGGGCCCGGCGGTGGTGCGGCGGGTTCGGCGGCGACCAGGTCGGTGACCGGCAGGCCGAGCTCCTGCTGCACCTCCCGCAGCCGCCCGGCGAACGCCCACGCCGACTCGTACCGCCCCGCGGGCGCCTTCGCCATCGCGCGCAGGATCGCCTCGGTGACCGCGGGCGGCATGTCGCGCCGGTTGATGGGCGGCGGCTCGGCGCTCAGCACCCTGAACATCAACGGCGCGATCGAGGCGTCGGTCGCCGAGTGGAAGGCGGGCTGCCCGGCGAGCAGGTGGTAGAGGGTCGAGCCGAGCGAGTACACGTCGGTGGACGCGCTGTGCGGCTGCCCGCTCAGCACCTCGGGCGCGGCGTGCAGCGGGGTGAACGCCTGCGCCGTGGCCGACATCTCCGCCGAGTCGACCACCCTGGCCACGCCGAAGTCGGCGATCGCGGGCTCGCCGTACCGGGAGATGAGGATGTTCTGCGGCTTGATGTCGCCGTGCAGCACCCCGGCCTCGTGCACCGCGGCCAGGGCGGCGGCGAGCTTGACGCCGGTGCGCAGGACGTCGGCCACGGGCAGCGGCCCCTGCGCGCGGATCCGGTCGCGCAGCGAGCCGTTGTCGAAGAACTCCATCGCGATGTACGGCTTGCCGGAGCGGGTCGTGCCGGTGTCGAACACCGTGACGACGTTCGGGTGCCCGGTCAGCCGCCCGGTGAGCTGCAGTTCGCGCTGGAAGCGGCGCATGGTGCGCGCGTCGACCCGGTCGACGGTCAGCACCTTGAGCGCCACCACCCGGTCGAGGCGTTCCTGGTAGGCCTTGTAGACGACGCCGAAGCCGCCCTGGCCCGCCGTGCCGAGCACCCGGTAGCCCGGCGCGTCCTCCCCTGACAGCACGTCGCCTCCCCCTGTCCCGGGCGATTTTAGTGGGGTTTCGGGGGCATTTCAGGTCACCACCAGGGGAAGTCGGCGGCGGGGATCATGAGCCACGCCCCGCCCGCCACCGAGAAGCCCGCCACCAGCAGGAAGAACAGCACGTAGAAGCCGCCCGGCAGGAACGTCAGCCTGGCCAGCTGGTCGGCGTCGGAGTCGGGCGCCTGGCCCCTGCGCCGCTTGTGCTGCAGCTCCAGGATCGGCCTGACCCCGCCGAACAGCAGGAACCACACCGCGACGTGCGCCACGACCATCTGGATGTCGCCGGGGGTGTACATCGACAGGGCGAACACCGCGCCACCGGTGACCAGGAGGATCAGCGCGCCGTACAGGTTGCGGATCAGCAGCAGCATGCAGACCAGGAAGCCGAGCACGCTCCACACCAGCAGCGTGACCCGCCCCTCGGCGGTCAGCCACGCGCCGGCCAGGCCCAGCAGGGAGGGCGCCAGGTATCCGGCGAGCGCGGTGAAGATCATGCCGGGGCCTGTGGGCCTGCCCCTGGTGAGCGTCACGCCCGAGGTGTCGGAGTGCAGGCGGATGCCCTGCAGCTGGCGGCGGCTGAGCAGCGCCACCAGCGCGTGGCCGCCCTCGTGGGCGATCGTGACGAGGCCTCGCGAGAGGTGCCAGGAGGGGCGGTAGGCGACGACCGTGAAGGCGGCCAGTGCCGAGAGTGCCACGATCCACAGCTCGGGTGGCGACTGAGCCTCGACGAGGTGAGCCCATAGCTTGTCCATCAAGCCAGACCCTATCCCGTCGGCCCTGCTTGCGTTGCGGATCTCCCGCTTCCGTCATCCTGATGACCGGCCGCGCGCTGCCTGCTGGGAGAATGCCAAAGCATCTGACCAGAGGGGGACATCGTGGACGACCGGCATGTGGCCTTGCTCGGCACTTTCTTCGAGGCGTTCCGCCAGGGCGACACCGCCGCCATGGAGCGCTGCTACCACCCTGACGTCAGCTTCGGCGACCCGCTCTTCCAGGAGCTCGACGGCCGCGACAGGGTGATGGCGATGTGGCGGCTGGTGCTGTCCAGGGGAAGCGGCATCGAGGTCACCTATCGCGACCTGGCCGCCTCCTCCTCCGCGGGTAGCGCCCGCTGGACGGCTCGCTATACCTTGACGAGCACGGGCCGCGAGGTCGTCAACGAGGTGGAGGCCTTCTTCCGCTTCGAGGACGGCCTGATCGTGCGCCACCATGACGACTTCGACTTCCGCCACTGGTCCAGGATGGCGCTGGGCAAGCCCGCGGGGCTGCTGCTCGGCTGGACGCCGATGTTCCGCAAGACCATCCGCGATCGCGCCCACCAGGCTCTCGACGAGTTCCAGCTGTCCTAGGAGGTCGGGTATGGCACGGATGAGGAGCTTCCTGCGCAGCGGCGTCCGCGAGCCCGCCCCCGAGCACTCGATGGATCCGCGCGTCAACGAGGGCTCGCCCTACCGGCCCACCGTCATCGACAACGCCCTCTACCTCGACGGCCACCGCATCGGCACGCCCGCCTCGCTCGCCGACGCCTTCGACAGCCTCAAGAAGACACCCGGCAGCATGGCCTGGATCGGCCTCTACCGGCCGAAGGACTGGGAGCTGGCCAAGCTCGCCGAGGAGTTCGGCCTGCACGAGCTGGCTCTCGAGGACGCCATCGTCGGCCACCAGCGGCCCAAGGCCGACCGCTACGGCGAGATGCTGTTCGTGGTTCTGCGCGCGGCCACCTATCTGGACGACGTCGAGGAGGTCGCGTTCGGCGAGGTGCACGTCTTCGTCGGCACCAACTTCGTGATCACCGTACGGCACGCCGAATCGCCCGACCTGGCCGCCGTGCGCCGCCGCATGGAGTCCGACCCCGACCTGCTGCGCCAAGGCCCCCAGGCGGTGCTCTACGCCATCCTCGACGCCGTGGTCGACGGCTACGCCCCCGTCGTGGCCGGGCTGCAGAAGGACATCGAGGAGATCGAGGTGCAGGTATTCGGCGGCGACCCCTCGGTCTCCCGCCGCGTGTACGAGCTGTTCGGCGAGGTCATCGAGTTCCAGCGGGCGACCAGCCCGCTGCTGCCGATGATCGACGGCTTCATCGCGGGCGCCAGCAAGTACGGGGTCAACGAGGAGCTGCAGAGCTACCTGCGCGACGTCGCCGACCACGCGATCACTGTCTCCGAGCGAGTGGCAGGCTTCCGCCAGCTCCTGCAGAACATCCTCATGATCAACTCGACGCTGGTGGCGCAGGAGCAGACCAGGGCCAGCTACGCGCAGAGCGAGGAGGTCAAGAAGATCTCCGCCTGGGCGGCCATCCTGTTCGCGCCCACCCTGGTCGGCACGATCTACGGCATGAACTTCGACCACATGCCGGAGACGCACTGGGTGATCGGCTATCCGTTCGCGATCATGCTGATGGCGGCGGTGTGCGTGATCCTCTACCTGGTCTTCAAACGCCGCGACTGGCTGTGACCCCCGCGGACCCCCGCGCGCGAGGCGCGGGGGTCTGCCGGGAACCGCCTCAGTTGAGCAGCTTCCTGGCCGCCTGCTCGATCTCCGCCTCCGACAGCAGCACGTGGTTGGCCGCCTCGCCCAGCGGGATGAAGCTGTCGGCCGAGGTCACCCTGGCGATCTGCCCCGTGAAGCCCGCGTCGAGCATCTCCGTCATGACCCCCTCGGAGACCCCGCCGGTGCGCCTGCTCTCGTCGGCGATCAGCACCTTGCCGGTCAGCTCGGCCGCCCGCATCAGGTCCTCCATCGGCAGCGGCGCCAGCCACCGCAGGTCGAGCACCCTGCAGCTCACGCCGTCCTGGGTGAGCCTGACCGCGGCCCGCAGGCTCATCCGTACGCCGTTGCCGTACGTCACGATCGTCAGGTCGCGCCCGTCGCCGTAGCCGCGCGCCCGCCCGATCGGCACGTGCGTCTCGGCCCACCTGGACGGCGGCGCGTACGGCGCGAGCCACCCGTTGTCGCCGTCGTCGAACAGGTCGCGCGTGTTGTACAGCGCGATCGGTTCGAGGAACACGCACACCGACCCCTCGGTGCGCGCCGCGGCCAGGCACGTGCGCAGCATCGCCGAGGCGTCGTCGGGCCTGGACGGCGAGGCGATCACCACACCGGGGATGTCGCGCAGCGCGGCGACGGAGTTGTCGTTGTGGAAGTGCCCGCCGAACCCCTTCTGGTAGGCGTATCCGGCCACCCGCACGACCATCGGGTTGCGGTAGGCGCCACGGGAGAAGAACGACATCGTCGCCGCCTCGCCGCGGATCTGGTCGAGCGCGTTGTGCAGGTAGGCGAGGTACTGGATCTCGGGAACCGGCAGCATCCGCGACACTCCCGAGCCGAGCGCGAGGCCGAGGACGGCCTGCTCGTCGAGGAGCGTGTCGAAGACCCTGGCCGCGCCGAAACGCTTCTGCAGGCCACGCGTCACGCCGTACACGCCGCCCTTCTTGGCGACGTCCTCGCCGAAGACCATCATCTCGGGGTAGACGGCCAGCGCGTCGGCGAGCGTGCGGTTGATCGACTGGGAGAGCGTGAGCGGCCTGTCCTCCATTTCGGGCAGCTGGCCGGCGAAGGCCTTCTCCCTGGCGGACGGCTCGGCGGCGACCGGGCTGATCTTCGCGATCAGCTCGGCCCTGCGCGGCGCGAGCGGTTCGACGATCTCGCGCGCGGAGGTGAGCTTGGGAGTGCGGGTGGTCTCCAGCGCCGTCCGCAGCACGTGCTCGCGCTCGGACTCGTAGCGCCTGAGCACCTCCTCGGGCGTGATGAGCCCGGCCTCGACCAGGAGGGCGGCGGTGCGCACCAGCGGGTCGCGCTCGAGGTCGGCGCGGATCTCGCGCTGGGTGCGGTAGGAGGCCTCCACGTCGGAGCCCGCGTGGCCCATCAGCCGCACGGTGTCGAGGTGGAGGAAGGCGGGCGTGCGGGTGGTGCGCACGTGGTCGGCGGCGCGGGTGGCGGCGTCGAAGGCGTCGGCCAGGTCGCAGCCGTCGGCGTGGAAGTACTCGATGCCGGGGCGGCGGGCGGCCGTCTCCACCCATCCCTTGGGCGTGCGGACCGAGATGCCCAGGCCGTTGTCCTCGCACACGAACAGGATCGGCAGCGGCTGGCCCTGGTAGGTGGCGTAGGAGGCGGTGTTGAGGCCCGACAGCGCGCTGGCGTGGTTGGTGGAGGCGTCGCCGAAGCTGCACACCGCGATCGCGTCGGCGGGCCACGGTGACGGCACGCCGATCGCCTTGGCCCGCTCGATGGCCAGCGCGACGCCGACCGAGCGCGGCAGGTGGCTGGCGATGGTGGAGGTCATGGGGATGACCGCGAGGTCGGGATGGCCGAAGACCTTGTGCCTGCCGCCCGCGATGGGCTCGTCGGCCGAGGCGGTCAGGCCCAGCAGCACGTCGCGCAGCCCCTGCTCGGGCAGGCGGCCCGCCATGGTCGAACGCGTCAGGTAGAAGGCGCCGGAGCGGTAGTGGAGCAGGGCGGGGTCGGTGGTCCTGACGGCGGCGGCCACGGCCGCGTTGCCCTCGTGACCCGCCGAGCCGATGGTGTAGAAGCCCTCGTCCTGCCCGCGCAGCCATCTGGCCGCGACGTCGAGCAGCCTGCTGCCCAGCTGACGGTCGAACAGCTCGCGGCAGTGGTGCCCGGTCAGCGTGGTGCCGTCTCTGACGGGCCCCGCGGGATCTCTGGCAGTGCCCGCCCTGAGCGTCGCAACCGCTTCGGTGAAATGAGTCTCAACAGTGTCGCGCGCCACAAGCCCGATTATGTCCCGCGCATGGCGCCCGCGTCTGCCCGAACGCGACGACGAGATTCTTGTCTGACCGATCTGGATGACAGTTTGTCAGCTTTTCAAACGCTTTGCCTGCCCTAAACGTCTACTTTAAGTACGACGTGGCACCCTCAATGCCGCGTTTCAACCACCGGGGAAAGGAACGGAGTACCCGAATGTTGCAACGCTTCCGAGCGGCAGCCGTTGCGTTCGCGGTCGGAGCAGGGGCCCTCGCCCTGATGCCTCCCGCGACGGCGGCAGCCGCACCGAGCATCTCGAAGGTGGATGTCTCGCCATCACCGATCGTCGTGACGGGCGACCAGAAGGTCACCGCGACGTTCTCGTTCTCGACCAAGGGCGCCGGCAAGGCCGAGCTGCAGCTCAAGGCCCCAGGCGACGTGAGTGTCGGCACGCCTGTCGACCTCACCCCCGCATCGCATGGTCTGTGGACCAGGTGGACGGGCAAGAAGACCTTCGACGCCAAGAGCGAAGGCAGGTGGAGCTTCCTGGCGATCGCCCACGACGGCGAGGGCGGGGAGAAGTCCACCAGCGGCACCTTCGGCGTCGAGGTCAAGAAGGCCGCCGACACCAGGATCGCCGACTTCGGCGCGCATCCCGACCTGGTCGCCAAGGGTGACCGTATCTCCGTGTCAGGCCGGCTCCAGGTGGAGCGCGGCGGCTGGGACGGCTACGGCGGGCAGCGCGTCACCATCACCTTCCGCGAGAAGGGCACCGACGCCTACCGGCACATCACCACGGTCGACACCAGCCGCAGCGGCTGGTTCTCCACCAAGGTGACGGTCGAGGCCACCGGCTGGTGGCGGGCCGAGTTCGGCGGCAACGCCGACGCCAAGGGCTCGGTCAGCGACACCGACAGGGTCGATGTCAGGGCCAGGTCCCGCGACAGCAGGATCGTCGGCTTCGGCGCCTACCCCGAGCCTGTCGACAAGGGCGACAGGATCAACTTCAGGGGAACCCTGCAGGCCGAGGGCTCCCACGGCTGGGACGGGCTGTCGGGCGAGCGGGTGGCCATCCTGTTCAGGGCCGACGGCTCCGGCCACTGGGAGCGGGTGACCGGCGACTGGACCGGCCGCGACGGCCGCTTCTGGGCCCACGCCACCGCGCGGACCTCCGGCTGGTGGCGTGCGGTGTTCGAGGGCACCAGGGGCGTCGACGGCTCCAGCAGCCACAGCGACTGGGTGAGGGTCGTCGAGCCGACCCCGCCGCCGAAGGACAAGAGCAGGCTGATCAAGTTCAACGCCTACCCCGAGCCCGTCAAGTACGGCAAGTACCTGCGGTTCAGGGGAGCGCTCCTGGTCGACGGCGGCGGCTACGAGGCCAAGGTCGCCCTGTACTTCAAGCCCAAGGGCTCCACCAAGTGGCAGTACGTCAAGACGACCCGCTCCACCGGCAGCGGCAAGCTGTACACCAAGGTGAAGGCCTACAAGTCGGGCTACTGGAAGTTCGCCTTCGGCGGTGACGAGGACACCTACGGCTCCCAGAGCGGCAGGGACTACGTCCGCGTCAAGAGGTAAGTGATCGAAGAAGAGGGGCCTGGTCGTGGATCAGGCCCCTTTTTCGTGCGCCTATTCGGCCCTCCTGAACTGGGCGATCGCGATCCCCAGCAGAGCCAGGCCGAGCAGCGCCACCAGGCCGAGCTCCACGGTCACGGGCACCTGCCACCCGAACCATTGCACACCCGGATTGAGCAGCGCGTTCACCTGAGGAGTAAGGGTGAGGTGGGAGAAGACCGCCTGCCGCATGGGGTCGACCGCGTAGGTGAGCGGGTTGACGGTGGTCAGCACGTGCAGCCACGAGGGCAGGTTCGTCAGGGGGAACATCGCCCCCGACAGGAACATCATCGGCATGATCGCCATCTGCATCAGCCCGAAGAACGTCTGCATGTTGCGCATGCGGGCCGCCAGCGAGACGCCGAAGGCGGTGATGGTGAACGCGGCCAGGAACATCTCCGCCAGCAGCGTCACCATCAGCCCCGGCGAGTACGGCACGCCGACCAGCCCGGCCATCGCCAGGATGATGACGCCCTGCCCGACAGCCACCACCGCGCCGCCCAGGCACTTGCCCACGACGATCGAACCGCGTGAGACGGGCGCGACCAGCATCTCCCTCAGGAAGCCGAACTCCCTGTCCCACACGATGGACCCGGCCGAGAACATCGCGGTCATGATGACCGTCATCGAGATCATGCCGGGATACATGAACGTGCGGAAGTCGACGCCGGGGATCGAGCCGCGCACCAGCGTGCCGAGGCCGGTGCCCATCACGAACAGCCACAGCACCGGCTGGATGAGCATCGACAGCATGCGCGTGCGGTCGTTGACGAAGCGCAGCATCTCGCGGTGCAGCACCACCTTGACCGCGCGCAGGTCGTGGGCCAGACCGCGCGCGGGCGTCCGCACGCTCACCACGTCGGTCGCCGTCATCGCCGCACCATCGCCTTCGTCCACTCATTGGTGCCCGAGCCCGACTCCGCGTCCCTGATCGTGGACCCGGTGTAGGACATGAACACGTCGTCGAGCGAGGGCCGCGACACGCTCACCGACCTGATGGGCAGCCCGAGCTCGGCGAACAGCCGCGGCACGAACTCCTCGCCCGAGGCCACCGCGAACGTCACCGCACCCTCGTGGACGGCCGCCTCGATGCCGAACCTGTCCCGGAGCGCCGCGATCGCCTCGGCGTCGTCGCCGGTGTGGATCTGCACCCTGTCCTTGCCGACGCTCGCCTTCAGCGCCTCGGGGGAGTCGATCACGACGATCTCGCCGTGGTCGATGATCGCGATCCTGTCGCAGTACTCGGCCTCGTCCATGTAGTGCGTCGTCATGAAGATCGTGATGTCCTCCGCGCGGCGCAGCTCGTTGATGTAGCCCCAGATGGCCGCGCGGGTCTGCGGGTCGAGGCCGACGGTCGGCTCGTCGAGGAAGAGCACGCGCGGCGAGTGGAGCAGGCCGCGGGCGATCTCCAGCCTGCGTTTCATGCCGCCGGAGAACGTCATCACCTTGGCGTCCTTGCGGTCCCAGAGCGCGACCATCTCCATGACCTGCCGGATACGGCCGGCGACCACGTCCTTGGGCACGCCGTACAGCTCGGCGTGGAAGCGGAGGTTCTGCTCGGCGGTCAGATAGCCGTCCAGCGTCGGATCCTGGAAGACCAGCCCGATGTTGCGGCGGACCTCGTCGCGCTGCCTGACCACGTCGTGGCCGGCCACGACGGCGGTGCCGCTCGTGGGGTTGACCAGCGTGCACAGCATGCTGATCGTGGTGGTCTTGCCGGCGCCGTTGGGGCCGAGGAAACCGAAGACCTCACCGGCCTCCACCTCGAAGTCGACGCCCTTGACCGCCTCGACCTTGCCATAGGTCTTGCTCAGGCCCTTCACCGTGACCGCGCTCATACGCCCTCCGCTGGACAGCGGCCGTGGCCCGTGACTGTCCCCGGGTGCCGAGCCGGCCACTTTCTCCCATGGTGTCAGCGTTTGCGGCCACACGCTCGTGAGTTAACGATCGCTAACCAAGGGTGTCGAAGGCGGCCATCGCCATCCCGCGCAGCAGGCCGCGCATCGCCTCGGCGGGCAGTTCTCCCGCGCTGTGCGGCGTGGAGTTGAGCAGGCCGAACACCGCGTGGGTGGCCGCCCGCAGGCGCGGCGGAGGGCAGGAAGGATGCAGCTCCGACAGCACCGTCACCCATTCCTCGACGTAGAGCCGCTGCAGCCGCCTGATCTGCCGCCGGTGCGGCTCGGGCACGTTGCCCAGCTCCCTGTCGTGCACCGTGATCAGCGCCGGCTGCTCCAGCGCGAACGTGATCTGCGCGTCGAGCAGCGCCTCCAGCGCCGGCTCCGGCCCGTGGGCGGTCGTGACGACGGCGACGGCGGCCTCGCGCAGGCGCGTGCTGATGTCGGTGAGCATCTCCACCAGCAGCGCCTCCTTGCCGCTGAAGTGGCGATACAGCGCGGGCCCCGACACTCCGACCGCCGCGCCGAGGTCCTCGATGGACACGCCGTGGTAGCCGCGGGCGGCGAACAACGTCGCGGCGGCCTCCAGGATCTCGTCCCGGCGATTGCGGGTAGGAGTGCTCACATCTCACATTCTAGACACAGACGTTAATGATGATTAACCTTCATGGCATGTTCAAGCGCAACGCCGAGGTCAACGAGCGGCTCGCGGCCGAGCTGCGCGAGCGCCTGGCCGAGACCGCGAAGGGCGGCCCCGAGCGGTCCAGGCAGCGCCACGTCGATCGCGGCAAGCTGCTGCCCCGCGACAGGGTCGACGGGCTGCTCGATCCGGGATCCCGATTCCTGGAGCTGTCGCCGCTGGCCGCCAACGGCCTCTACGACGACCAGGCGCCCGCCGCGGGCATCATCACGGGAGTGGGCAGGGTCTCGGGCCGCGAGTGCGTGGTCGTGGCCAACGACGCGACGGTCAAGGGCGGCACCTACTACCCGCTGACCGTCAAGAAGCACCTGCGCGCGCAGGAGGTGGCGCTGCAGAACCACCTGCCCTGCCTCTACCTCGTCGACTCGGGCGGCGCGTTCCTCCCCAAGCAGGACGAGGTCTTCCCCGACCGCGAGCACTTCGGCCGCATCTTCTACAACCAGGCCACGATGTCCGCGCGCGGCATCCCGCAGATCGCCGCCGTCCTCGGCTCGTGCACGGCGGGCGGCGCCTACGTCCCCGCGATGAGCGACGAGGCCGTCATCGTGCGCAACCAGGGCACGATCTTCCTGGGCGGGCCGCCGCTGGTGAAGGCCGCCACGGGCGAGGAGGTCACCGCAGAGGAGCTCGGCGGGGGCGACCTGCACGCCCGCGTCAGCGGCGTCACCGACCACCTGGCCGAGGACGACGCCCACGCGCTGGCGATCGTCCGCGACATCGTCTCCACGTTCGCGCCCAGGTCGCAGTCGCCGTGGGAGCGGGCGGCTCCTGAGGAGCCCCACCTCGACCCCCAGGAGCTGTACGGCATCGTGCCGCCCGACACCCGCACGCCGTACGACGTGCGCGAGGTGGTGCGCAGGATCGTCGACGGCTCGCGCTTCCTGGAGTTCAAGGCCGAGTACGGCACGACGCTGGTCACCGGCTTCGCCCACATCCACGGCCACCCCGTCGGGATCATCGCCAACAACGGCATCCTGTTCGCCGAGTCGGCGCTGAAGGGCGCCCACTTCATCGAGCTGTGCGACAGGCGGCGGATCCCCCTGGTCTTCCTGCAGAACATCAGCGGCTTCATGGTCGGCAAGGCCTACGAGGCGGGCGGCATCGCCAAGCACGGCGCGAAGATGGTCACCGCGGTGGCGTGCGCGCGCGTGCCCAAGTTCACGGTCGTCATCGGCGGCTCCTTCGGGGCGGGCAACTACGCGATGGCGGGCAGGGCCTACTCCCCGCGCTTCCTGTGGATGTGGCCGAACGCCCGCATCTCGGTCATGGGCGGCGAGCAGGCCGCCAACGTGCTGACCACCGTCGGCACCGTCGACGCCGACGCGATCAGGGCCCAGTACGAAGACCAGGGCAACCCCTACTACTCCACGGCCAGGCTGTGGGACGACGGCGTGATCGACCCGATCGACACCCGCACCGTCCTCGGGCTCGGCCTTTCCGCGGCGGCCAACGCGCCGCTCGAACCCATCGGCTACGGCGTCTTCCGGATGTGATGATGTTCAGCACCGTACTGATCGCCAACCGGGGCGAGATCGCCGTCCGGATTATCAGGACGCTCCGCGCCATGGGGATCACCTCCGTCGCGGTCTACACCGACTCGGACGCGTCCGCTCTACACGTGCGCCTGGCCGACCAGGCCCTCCATGTCCCGAAATATCTGGACATGGAGGCGTTGGTGGCGGCGGCCCGGACGTCGGGCGCGCAGGCCGTACACCCCGGCTACGGATTCCTCGCCGAGAACGCCGCCTTCGCGCGCAGGTGCGCGGAGGAGGGGCTGGTCTTCATCGGGCCGCCCGCCGAGGCCATCGAGGCCATGGGCGACAAGATCCGCGCCAAGCGGACCGTCGCCGAGGCGGGCGTGCCCGTCGTTCCCGGCGGGATCGGCGCCGACCTGGAAACCTGGACCGACTTCCCCGCGCTGATCAAGCCGTCGGCGGGCGGCGGCGGCAAGGGCATGGTGCTGGTGCGCGCGGCGGCCGAGCTGCCCGAGGCGCTCGCCTCCGCCCGCCGTACGGCCGAGGCGGCCTTTGGCGACGGCACCCTGCTCATCGAGCGCTACATCGAGAACCCCAGGCACATCGAGATCCAGGTGCTCGCCGACACCCACGGCGCCGTCGTCCACCTGGGCGAGCGCGAGTGCAGCCTGCAGCGCCGCCACCAGAAGATCATCGAGGAGGCGCCCTCGCCGTTCGTCACCGACGCCATGCGCGAGGGCATGGGGGCCGCGGCCGTCGAGGCGGCCCGCTCGGTCGGCTACACGGGCGCCGGCACCGTGGAGTTCATCGTCGACGGGATCTCCGGTGACTACCACTTCATGGAGATGAACACCCGCCTGCAGGTCGAGCACCCCGTCACCGAGCTGGTCACCGGGCTCGACCTGGTCGAGCTCCAGGTGCGGGTGGCCGCGGGCGAGCCGCTGCCGTTCGGCCAGGAAGAGGTACGGCTGCGCGGCCACGCCGTCGAGGCGCGCGTCTACGCCGAGGACCCCGTCCGCGGCTTCCTGCCCACCGGCGGCAGGGTGCTGGCGCTGCGCGAGCCCGCGGCCGCCAGGGTCGACTCCTCGCTGGCCGAGGGCGTGGTCGTCGGCAGCGACTTCGACCCGATGCTGTCGAAGGTGGTCGCCTGGGGCGAGGACCGGGCCGCGGCGCTGCGCTCCCTTGACCGGGCGCTGGCCTCGACGGCCGTGCTCGGGGTGACGACGAACATCCCGTTCCTGCGGGCGCTGGCCGTCCACCCCGACGTCGTCGCGGGCACGCTCGACACCGGTCTGGTCGAAAGGGTGCTGCCCTCGCTCGCGCTGACCGCCGACGTCCCCGACGACGTGCTGGCCGCCGCCGCGCTGGTCTTCCACTCCACGCCGCCCCCCGCCGACCCGTGGGAGATCGCCGACGGCTGGCGGGTCGGCGAGCGGGCGTGGACGACCTGGCGGCTGGAGTCGCGTGACGGCGTCCACGAGGTCGCCGTGCGCGGCCTGCCCGCCTCAGGCGCCGAGGTCCGTACGGCCGAGGCCACCGCCACCCCCGCCAGGGCGAGGGTCGAGGGCGGCGAGCTCGTCGTCACGCTCGGCGCTCGCGCCGTGCGATACGTGATGGTCCGCGAGGGCGACACGCTGTGGCTCGGGCGCGACGGCATGGCGTGGACGCTCACCAGGCACCGGATCGGCGACCCCGGCGACCGGCCCGGAGGCGCGGGCGGCGGCGACGGCGTCGTCCGCAGCCCCATGCCGGGCACCGTGCTGCTGGTCAAGGTCGAGCCAGGCGACCAGGTGAGCGAGGGACAGCCGCTGGTGGTCGTCGAGGCGATGAAGATGGAGCACACCGTCACCGCCCCCGTCCAGGGCACGGTCACCGAACTGCCGGTCAGGGCGGGCCAGCCCGTCGACATGGACGCGGTCCTGGCCGTCGTCTCGTCCGAGGAGTGAGCCGCATGCCGTACCGACTAGATGGTCTGCCCGAGCGGGTCACGGTCTACGAGGTCGGGCCGCGCGACGGTCTGCAGAACGAGAAGGCCGTCGTCCCCGTCGAGGTCAAGGCCGCCTTCATCGACCGGCTCGCCGACGCGGGCCACACGGTCATCGAGGCGACCAGCTTCGTCCACCCGAAATGGGTGCCGCAGCTGGCCGACTCCGGCGAGCTGCTGGCCACGCTGGAGCGCAGGCCCGGCGTCCGCTACCCGGTGCTGGTCCCCAACGAGCGCGGCCTCGACCGGGCGCTGGAGTGCGGCGTCGAGGAGGTGGCCGTCTTCGCCAGCGCCACCGAGACCTTCGCCAACAAGAACCTCAACCGCGGCCTGGACAGCCAGTTCGAGATGTTCGAGCCGGTGGTCGCCCGCGCGCTGGCGGCGGGGGTCAAGGTCCGCGCCTACGTCTCGATGGTCTTCGGCGACCCGTGGGAGGGGCCGACGCCGGTCGACCAGGTCGTGCGGGTCGGCACCAGGCTGCTCGACCTCGGCTGCCACGAGCTGTCGCTCGGCGACACGATCGGCGTGGGCACCCCCGGCCACGCCACCGCGCTCATCGAGGCCTTCCCCTCGCCCGACCGGCTCGCCGTCCACTTCCACGACACCTACGGCCAGGCCCTGGCCAACACGCTCGCCGCGCTCAGGGCGGGCGTCACCGTCGTCGACGCCTCCACCGGAGGCATCGGCGGCTGCCCCTACGCCGAGTCGGCCACCGGCAACCTCGCCACCGAGGACCTGGTGTGGATGCTCCAAGGACTCGGCGTCGACACGGGACTCGACCTCGGCAAGCTCGTCGCCACCAGCGTCTGGCTCGCCGAACGGCTCGGCCGTCCCAGCCCCTCCCGGGTCGTCCAGGCCCTCTCGAAAGGCTGAAAACCATGCTCAACGACGAGTACGAAGAGCTGCGCAAGACCGTCGAGGCCTTCGCGCGCGACGTGGTCGCCCCCGTGATCGGCGACTACTACGAGCGTGAGGAGTTCCCGTACGACATCGTCCGCCAGATGGGCGCCATGGGCCTGTTCGGCCTGCCCATCCCCGAGGAGTACGGCGGCATGGGCGGCGACTACTTCGCGCTGTGCCTCACGCTGGAGGAACTCGCGCGCGTCGACTCCAGCGTGTCCATCACCCTGGAGGCGGCCGTCTCCCTCGGCGCCATGCCCATCTACCGCTTCGGTACGGCCGAGCAGAAGGCCCACTGGCTGCCCGAGCTGACCTCAGGCCGCATGCTGGGCGCCTTCGGGCTGACCGAGCCTGGCGGCGGCAGCGACGTGCCCGGCGGCATGCGCACCACGGCCGTGCTCGACGGCGACGAGTGGGTGATCAACGGGACGAAGGCGTTCATCACCAACTCCGGCACCGACATCACCGGCGTGGTCGCCGTCGCCGCGCTGACCGGCGAGCGGGAGATCTCCACGATCCTGGTGCCCTCGGGCACGCCGGGCTTCACCGTGTCGAAGAAGTACTCCAAGGTGGGCTGGAACGCCTCCGACACCCGCGAGCTGTCCTTCGCCGACTGCCGCGTGCCGGCGGCCAACCTGCTCGGCCAGCGCGGCAGGGGCTACGCCCAGTTCCTGCAGACCCTCGACGAGGGGCGCATCGCCATCGCCGCGCTGAGCGTCGGGCTGGCCCAGGGCTGCGTCGACGAGTCGCTGCGCTACGTCCGCGACAGGCGCGCCTTCGGCCACCCCATCGGCCACTACCAGGCCATCCAGTTCAAGGTCGCCGACATGGAGGCGCGCGCCCACACCGCCAGGCTCGCCTACTACCACGCGGCCTCGCTGATGCTGGCGGGCCGGCCGTTCAAGAAGGAGGCGGCCATCGCCAAGCTCGTCTCGTCGAACGCGGCCATGGACAACGCCCGCGACGCGACGCAGATCTTCGGCGGCTACGGGTTCATGAACGAGTTCCCCGTCGGCCGCTTCTACCGCGACGCCAAGATCCTGGAGATCGGCGAGGGCACCAGCGAGGTGCAGCGGATGCTGATCGCCAGGCAGCTCGGCATGGCGGACCTCTGAGGTCCCGATAGCGGCATATGCTCGTGTTCCTGGAGTTCCGGATTGGACGACCCAGTGGGAACGATCTATGGTCCACGTCATGACCTCAGACGATCTGCACATTCGGAGGGCGGAGCCGAGCGACGCTGATGAGATCTTCGCGCTTGCGCGGGAGTTCGGGCTGACCTTCAGGCCCGAGCGCGCGGCCTTCGACCTGGCCTTCCCGCAGCTGCTGGAGAACAAGGACGCGCTGGTGCTCACCGCGGTGGCCGAAGGCCGCGTCCACGGCTACCTGCTCGGCTTCGTCCACCTGACCCTCTTCGCCAACGGGCCGGTCGCCTGGGTGGAGGAGGCCATGGTGCAGAGCGGCTACCGCAGGCAGGGCATCGGCCGCGGCCTGCTGGAGGAGTTCGAGGTCTGGGCGAGGGAGAAACAGGCGGGCTATGTCGCCCTCGCCACCCGCCGCGCCCCCGAGTTCTACCGGGCGCTGGGCTACGAGCAGTCGGCGAACTTCTACCGCAAGGTCCTGCGCTGAGTTTCGTCAGTGACTGATGGCATCCTGTTGGGCGTGAGCATCAACACGGTGAGCCCCCTGTTCGTCGGCCGCGTCGACGAGCTGGCCGTGCTCGAGTCGGCGCTGCGCGAGGCCCGCGAGGGCAGGTCCTCCACCGTCCTGGTCGGCGGCGAGGCGGGAGTCGGCAAGACCAGGCTGATCCGCGAGTTCACCGAGCGCCTCACCGACGCCAGGGTGCTGGTCGGCGGCTGCCTGGAGCTCGGCACCGACGGCCTGCCGTTCGCCCCCTTCACCGCGGTGCTGCGCAGGCTCGTGCGCGACCTCGGGCGCGACGACATCGCCGCGCTGGTGCCCGGCGGCTCCACCAGGGGCCTCGGCCGGCTGCTGCCCGAGTTCGGCGAGCCCGAGGGCGACGGGCCGGAGGCGCGCGCCCGGCTGTTCGAGCAGGTCCTCGGCCTGCTCGAAGGGCTGGCCGAGCGGGAGCCGACCGTGCTGATCGTGGAAGACGCCCACTGGGCCGACCGCTCCACCCGCGACCTGCTGTCCTTCCTCGTGCGCTACCAGCGCTCCGACCTGCCCCTGCTGATCATCGTCACCTACCGCGCCGACGAGCTGCACCGCACCCATCCGCTGCGGCCGCTGCTGGCCGAGCTCGGGCGGGTCGACTGGGTCAGGCGCTTCGAGCTGCGCAGGCTGAGCCGCCGCGAGGTGGTCGAGCAGGCCGCCGGCATCCTCGGCGGCCTGCCGGGCAGGCTCGACGTCGACGACATCTACTCCCGCAGCGAGGGCAACCCGCTGTTCGTCGAGGCGCTGGTGACGGGCGACGGCCACGACAGCGTCCCCGAGTCGCTGCGCGACCTGCTGCTGGCCAGCGTCGAGCGGCTGCCCGACGACACTCAAGACCTGCTGAGGGTGGCCAGCGCGGGCGGCGCCAGGATCGACCACGCGTTGCTGACCGCCGTCGCCGGGCTCGACGACGGCACGCTGTCGCGGGCGCTGCGCCCGGCCGTGGCCGGAAACGTCCTGGTCGTCGATGGCGAGGGCTACTCCTTCAGGCACGCGCTGATCCGCGAGGCCGTCCACGACGACCTGCTGCCCGGCGAGCGCACCCGCCTTCACACCCGCTTCGCCAGGACGTTGGAGGACAACCCGCTGCTGCTGCCGGCCACCAGGGCGGCCATCGAGCTGGCCCACCACTGGCACGCCGCCCACGACGTCAGGCCGGCGCTGGTCAGCGCCTGGCGGGCGGCGGCCGCGGCACGCAAGGCCACCGCCTACGACGAGCAGCTCACGATGCTCAACAGGGTCATGGAGCTGTGGGAGCAGGTGCCCGACGCCGCCGAGCTCATCCAGGCCTCCTACGTCGACGTGCTGCGCGCCAAGATCATGGTCTCCCACCTGGCGGGCGAGTTCGAGCGGGCGATCTCGCTGTCGCGGGCCGCCCTGCGCCTGGTCGACGCCGAGAGCGACCCGATCACCACCGCCAAGCTCCTGCGCCACCGGGGCCTGGCCAGATACGACCTCGGCCGCCAGGGATACGTCGACGACCTGCGCGCCGCGGCGAGCCTGGTGCCCGCCTCCCCGCCGACACCGCTGCGCGCCAAGATCCTCGAAGCCCTGGGACGCATGCTCCACACGCCAGACGTCCAGGCGGAGAAGGTGGCGCACGCCGAGGAGGCGCTGCGCATCGCCCGCCAGATCGGCGACGCCACCACCGAGGCCCAGGCGCTCATCACGCTGACCTGGGCGCACAGCCACAACGCCGAGGCCGACCAGCAGCTCGGCGGCTACGCGGAGGCCAGGCGCGTCGCCGGCGCGGCCCGCGCCTACAACGCGCTGATGAGAGCGGCCATCTCCGAATCCGACACGCTGGAGGGCTGGGGCCGCCACGAGGCCGCCACCGTGGTGGCCAGGCAGGGCATCGCCAGCGCCGAGGAGTACGGCCTGGCCCGCACCTCCGGCGCGTTCCTGGCCATCAACCTGGCCGAGCCGCTGGTCTCGCTCGGCCGGTGGGACGAAGCGCTCGAGGTCATCGACCACGCGCTCGACCTCGCCCCGCCGCCGCCCTACCGGGCCAGCCTGCTGGGGTTCTCCGCCGACATCGCGCTCGCCCGGGGCGAGGCCGACCGGGCCGAGACCCTGTTCGAGGAGGCCGTGGGGCTGCTGTCCACCGGCTTCTACCGGGATCAGACCATCCTGCCCAACCTCGGCAGGGAGCTGGAGATCCGGCTGGCACAGGGCAAGCGGGAGGCCGCGTTCGGAGTGATCGCGCGGGCGCTGCGCGCTCAGGACCTGTCGGCCAACCCCCGCTATGCGTGGGCGTTCATCGTCGCCGCGGCCCGCGCCCTCACCGCCGCGCCGCCGCCGGGTCCTGCCGGGGGCGCGGGGTCGAGCGCCCTGCCCCGTCCCGACCTCCGGTACGGCTCCGCCGACCCCAGTGCCGACCCCGCCCAGCCGGTGCCGTCCGCCGACGAGCTGCTGGCGCAGTTGCGGGCGGTCGCGGGCAAGGTCGACGTCAAGGGCGACCTACAGCGGGCGCTCAACCGCACGTTCGCGGCGTTGCTCACGCGAGAGCCGGCGGCGTGGGACCTGGCGGCGGCGGCGTGGGAGGCATTGGGTCAGCCGTACCGGCAGGCCATGGCACTGCTCGGCGCGGCCCACGCGGCGATCGCCGACCCCTCAACCCTCGCGGGCGGCGCTTTGGGCGGCACCTCGGGTGGGGCTTTGAGTAGTGCCTCAGGTGAGGCATTGGGCGGCGCTTCGGCTGGGGCTTCGGGCGGCGTCTCGGGTGAGGCCGTGGGCGGATCCGCGGGTGGACCCGCTGGGGGCGGCTCGGGGGTTGCGGGCGGACTCACTGGGGGCGGTTCAGGGACCGCGGGTGGATCCGCTGGCGGGAGAGAGGCGGCGGCCGAGCGGCTGTCCGTGGCGCGGACGCTGGCCGAACGCCTGCTCGCCGCGCCGCTGCTGGCGGAGATCGACTCGCTGGCCAGGCGGGCCCGCATCTCGCTGGCGGGAGAGGCGCCGGTGGAGGACAACAGGCTGGGGCTGACCGCGAGGGAGTTCGAGGTGCTCAAGCTGGTCACGAGCGGGTTGAGCAACAAGGAGATCGCGGCTGAGCTGTTCATCTCGGTGAAGACGGTCAGCGTCCACGTCTCCAACATCCTGGGCAAGCTCGGCGCCGCGTCCCGAGGCGAGGCGGCGGCCACCGCCCATCGCCTCCACCTGTTCGACACCCCCATTCCCTGACCCCGCCCGATGTCTCCCGGTGGGGCTGGGGCCCTTCCCGGGCTCGTCACTTCATGCGTCTTCCACCCGCCCCCAACTCCCGCCGCCTCGTCGCCCGCGCCCCGCCTTCGTCTCCGGGATGGAACGCGAGTACATTCGCGACCGCACCCTCGAAGGGCACGAGTCAGCTCGTACCCGGGGCAAGAGCATCGGCGGCGCCAGCGTCACCGACGACGCCATGCTCGCCGTCGCCCTCCACCTGCGCGAGCAGAACCTCAGTCTGCGTGACATCGCCGCCCGGCTTGTCATCACCAAGGGCAAGAAGAAGGGCCAAAATCCCTCACCCGCCACCGTTCTGCGCATGCTGCGCGAACACGACGAACAACCCAAATACCGGCCAAACCACGGGTTGAGCAGGCAGTTGGCCAAGGATCAGCGATTCCTTGGCCCCTGGTCGTAGCTGTAGGAGTTTCGACATCGAGCGGTTGGCCGCCGGTGCCGTGGGCTCCAATGCGTGGTCAGGCATGGTCGGGCGCGCAGGCGGTTTCGTGTGGCCGTCCGTCCTCGACCCTGGCGACGGGCTCGCCGACGAGATCTTGCAACACGCTCTTCAGAGCGGTCCGAGCCGAGGGAGCGAGGTCGGCCAGGAGCTGGTCCTCTATTGCCTCGATGTCGCCGCGGGCGGCTTTGAGGGCACGGCTCCCCTCGGAGGTGACCTCGACGATGCGCGCCCTGCGGTCGGCGGGGTCTGGCCGGCGGCGCACCAGGCCGGCGCTTTCCAGCTCGTCGAGGATGAGGACGAGCTTGCTCTTGTCGACCGACACGGCTTGGGCGAGGGCGAGCTGGGTGCGGGCGGGGGCTTCAACGATCGCCATCAACACCGTGTAGCCCCACAGGGTCATGCCGTGCTCACGCACGGCCGCGATCTCCGCTGTGGCCAGGCCTTGCTTCAACCGCGCGAACAGCCAGTGCAGGTCCTGGTGCAACCAGGTGCCGGGCGAACCTTCGGGAGCGGAAGAGATGGCCATGGCAGCATGATAGCAAGCCACGATGTTCTTGACTCAAAACCATCTTGCCCTATATTGATTGAGAATCCAGATTATCTTGAATGTGAGGCAATCCTGTGATGCATCTTCTGCATCTGGACGCCGGCGGACGCAGCGACTCGTTCTCGCGCAGGCTCGGCAAGACCTTCGTGGCCGACTGGCGGGCGACCCATCCCGATGGGGTCTACACCTATCGCGACCTGGTGGCGGACCCGGTGCCGCCCATCGACGAGGACCGTGTCCACCTCGCCACCCAGTCGTCCGTGAACGGGGTGCGCGACATCGAGGCCATGGACAAGGTGGCCGCCGGCGCCCCCGAACTGGCCAGGAGCTGGGCAGCCACCCGCCCGCTGGTGGAGCAGCTGCTCGCGGCGGACGTCCTGCTCCTGGGCGTTCCGATGTACAACTTCTCGGTGCCCGCCGCGCTCAAGGCATGGATCGACCGCGTGACCCTGCCCTGGCTGCCGCTCAAGGGAAAGTCGGCCGTGGTGCTGAGCGCGCGCGGCGGGGGGTACGGGCCGGGATCGCCCCGCGAGCAGTTCGACTTCCAGGAGCCCTACCTGCGCGCTTACTTCTCCGTGCTCGGATTGGACGACGTGGAGTTCGTCCATGCCGAGCTCACGCATGCCACGGTCATGCCCTTCCTCGCTCAGTTCCGCGAGGAGCATGAGGCCTCCCACGCCGCGGCGCTCGACGCGGTGCACACCCTGGCGACCCGAGTGCGCGCCGAGACGCCGTCCTGAAGGTGACTTTCCACCCGATCAGCGAAGACAAGAGGACAACCGCACCATGAACACAGATATCAACGGCCGCGTCGCTCTGATCACCGGCTCGTCGACCGGGATCGGAGCCGCGACCGCCCGCGCCTACGGGCGCGAAGGCGCTCGGGTGGCGATCACCTATCGCAACAACCAGGACAGCGCCGAGAAGGTGGCCGCCGACGTCGAGGCCTTCGGCGGGCAGGCGTACGTCGTCCGGCTCGACCTCGAAGACCTGCCGACCATCGACTCCGCTGTCGCGAGCGTCATCGAGCGCTGGGGCGGGATTGACGTCCTCGTCGCCAATGCCGTGCGCTGGGGCGGCGACGGCCCGCCCGACCCCAGCCTCCGGTTCGAGGACGTGCCGCTGCAGGAGTGGGACGCGATGATCAGGGCTAACCTGATCGGGACGGCGGCCTCGGTCCGCGCCGTCCTGCCCAGCATGCGCGCCAGGGGTTGGGGTCGGATCGTGCTGATCTCCTCGAGCGTCGCGGAGGAGGGCCTGCCCGGACCGGGCCCCTACGGGACAGCCAAATCGGGCCTGTACGGGCTCGCCCGCAGCCTGGCCTGGAACGGCGGCAGGGACGGGATCCTGGTCAACGTCGTGGCACCGGGCTTCACCCTGACCGACAGCCGCCCCGACATTCCGGCGTTCGTCACCGACACCCTCGCCGCCGCCACCCCCACCCGCAGGCTCTCCCACTCCGACGATGTGGCCAACCTCATCGTCTTCCTGGGCTCGGGAGCCAACGGCAACCTCACCGGTGAGGTGATCCGAGACGGCTCCGCCGCCGCACGCGCACCACACATCGGCGGATAGCAGGCCCAACCCCGCACTACATGAACCCGCTCCCCATCCGACATGCGAGCGGGGAGCGGATCTCACACGCCATCCTGGACCGCCACCGAGGCATCGTCGTCGCACAATGCGGGCAGGTCGTCAGGCGGCCAGGCCCAGATCCCCAGGAACGCGGAAAACCCCATCGTGCGGAGGCCGGAGGATTGAGATCCCGGGGAGCGGCACTGGTGACGCACCCTCCTGAACCCTCGAGCCCTCCGCCTCCCTGCTGCGACCCTAGGCTCCCGCTCCGCAGAACCCCGGCGCTGCCACGAGTCCCCGGCCCTCGGCTCGCTCGCAGATCCGTGCCTCGGCACGCTCACTCTCACAACCTTGCGCCCGATGCCCGCTCAGCGCAGTCCCCGGGGAGGGTGGGGTCGCAGGGGGGAGGGCCCAGGGAGCAGCGGGTCAGCTGGTGAGCTGGGCGTCGAGGCGGTAGCCGTCGACGGTGACGTAGACCTGGTCGCCCGGCCGGGCGTTCAGGCGCATCAGCACCGGCTGCAACGAGTCGAAGACGGGCTGCTGGTCGCGCCACACGAGCACGACCGCGTTGTCGCCGGGGCCGGTCACCGACAACAGCGTGCCCGGCCGCATGCCGAGCTGGGCGGCATACCCCTCGGGAACGGCGACGGGCCCGCCCCGCAGATGCTCGGGGGTCACGTCGATGCGCTGCCAGCGGCGCGGGTCGGAGGTGGGGCTGGGCGGCGGAGGCGGCGGCGAGGAGGGCGCGCCCGCCAGCAGCGGGGGCGGCGCGGAGGCCCCGGCCAGCAGCGGCGAGCGTCCGCCCGACAGCGCCGAGAGCGTGGCCAGCGCGGCGCTGGGGTCGATCTGTCCCTGAGGCGTGGGCGGTACGGGCGCTCCACCCCTGTGATGGTGGCCGTTGGCCCCCGGCGTACGGCGCGGCAGCGGCTGCTGAACGGCGGGCGGGGCGGCGGCCATCCCGGCGGGCGCCTCGGCGGGCAACGCGTCGAGCCACGCCTGGGCGGAGTGTCGCCTGATGCCGAGCTCGCCGAGCAGTTCCTCCACGTCGGCATCGGCCGGATGGGCGGCGAGCAGCTGCCTGGTGCGCGCCTGCAGCCCGGTCAGGTCGCCCACGACGAGCCAGCCGTCCTGCAGGCGGCGGTCGGGCATGAGCGTGACGAGCACCCGCCACAGCGGGCTGCGCAGGGTCGGCACGATGACGGGGTGCGCGGGATCGGCGCCGATCAGCTGGTCCTCGGTGGCCGCGGTGCCGAGCCATTCGGTGAGGCGGAACATGTGCCCCGTGACGGGCGCGGACTCCGAGGAACGCAGCCAGTGCAGCACGCGTTCCTCGGCGGTGCGCTGGGCCTGGGACAGCACGTCCCTGTCAACCAGGAGCTTGTGGGCGAGGGTGCGCAGCGTGTCGGGGTCGGCGGCGAACAGCCGGTTGACCGCGACCGCCAGCTCCAGCCGGTCGAAGGAGCGGAACAGGCCGTCGACCACGCGGACCATGGGGTAGTCGTCGTCGGGCGCACCCGCGGCGGGTGCGGCGAGGGGCTGGCTCGGGTAGGAGCCAGAGCCGGACTGCGGTTGGGCGGCGAAAGGCGATGTCTGGCTCGGGGAGGGCGCGGGCCCGCCGCCGGGCTGACCTGGCAGGGGAGCCCCGGATCCCTGTCCCTGAGCGCCGGGCTGACCGGGAGCGCCGCCGGGCTGACCCGCCACGCCAGATGGCTGTCCTGCTACGCCAGAAGGCTGACCGGGCGCACCGCCAGGGTGACCCGGCAGGCCGGAGGGGTGGCCTGGCATGCCCGAGGGGTGGGCCGACCCGCCGCCGGGCTGACCTGATACGCCACCGGGCTGGCCGGGAGCACCGGAGGGCTGACCGGGACCGCCAGGGTGTTGACCGGGCTGACCCGGTGCACCCGTGGGCTGGCCGGGAACACCACCGGGCCGGGCGGGGCCTCCACCGGGTTGGGCCGGGAAGGAGCCGGTCGAGGGTCGCGAGGGCAGGCCGCCCGGCTGAGAGGGGAAGGAGCCTGTGGAGTTCCCGCCCGGGACTGCGGGGAAGGAGCCGGTCGAAGGGCCGCCGGGGATCGCGGGGAAGGAGCCCGTGGAGGGGCCGCCGGGGACCGCGGGGAAGGAGCCCGTGGAGGGGCCACCGGGGACCGCGGGGAAGGAACCTGTGGAGGTCCGGCCGGGGTCCGCGGGGGAGCCGGTAGAGGGGCTGCCGGGAACCGCCGGGAACGAACCGGTCGAGGGGCCTCCCGGAACCGCGGGGAAGGAACCGGTCGAGGGGCCGCCAGCCGATCCGGGAGCGCCGGGGCGGGCGGGGTCCTGGGCGGCGGGCCGCTGGGGCAGGGGAGCGCCCTGCCCGGACGGCTGGCCTTGCTGCGGCGCGAAGAACCCGCCCTCAGGCGGCTGCGAGGGAGTCTGCGGGCGCTCGGGTCGCTGGGGGAGCGCTCCCGCGGGCCGTACGGCAGAAGCGTCCGACGTCGCGGGGATCCGTCCCAGCACTTCCCTGAACACCGACCCCACCACGACCTCGGTCGAGGCCGACGAGGAGGGCGAGCCCAGATCACCTGTGCTCAACCGGCGCAGCACCCGCCACCCGCCGAGGTCGGCGATCACCGTCCTGGCGGGTTCGGGCCAGCCGGGCAGGGAGGGGTCCACATGATGCACGTGCAGCGCGGGCAGGACGTCGGCCAGCGGCAGGTGGTCCCACCGGGCGGCGGCCAGCCGCGCGAGCCGTTCGCACATCCACTCGATGCCGGTCGTGCCGAGCGCCCGCGACAGCGAGAGCGAGCCCCACCAGCCGGCGGGGAGGCGAGGGTCGGCCAGGGCTTCGGCGACCTGCTGAGGACGGCTCCAGCGCAGCGCTGGGACCAGGTCGCTCAGGCAGATCGATGACTCGACGTCCATCGGCGGACCGCATCCTCCCCAGAAAGTTGTGACGCGTGTGGCTAATGGTGCAGCCTACGCCGCAAGCTATCAATCGGTGTGAATAGGGTAAAGACGATTGGAACCCAAACCGTACCGTGGCCGACCCCCCACGATGGCCACAGCGTCGGCGCCCGCTTCGCACCCCGCCTCGAGACAGGCCAGGTCATCGGCGCCCGCGAGCATCGCCGTGAGAAAGCCCGCGGCGAACGCGTCTCCCGCTCCGGTGGAGTCGACCACGGCGCGTTCCCTGCCCTTGGCCGTGGCGGTCACACGTCCGTTCCTGGCGAGGATCGCGCCGTCGGCGCCGAGCTTGACCACCGCCGTGCCGTACCGGCCGCTGAGGTACTCGGCGGCGCGCTCGGGAGAGCTCGCGCCGGACAGCAGGAGCGCCTCGTCCCTGTTGGGGATGACCAGCCCGGCCCGCGCGGTCTCGGCGAGGAAGCGTTCGACGCCGAACTCGCGTAGCGGCCCGGTCGAGGCGGGGTCCACGCTGATCGACAGGCCCAGCGCCGCCGCGGAGTCCATGGCCAGCCTGGCCAGCTGGAGGCCAGGCTCGGCGAACAGCGTGTAGCCGGAGACGTGCAGGTGGCGGACGCCGTCCAGCAGGTCGGGCGACCAGTCGTCGGCGGAGATGTGGCCGCCGGCGCCGCGGTTGGTGAGCATGGAGCGCTCGCCGGTGACGTCGACCATCGCGATGACCACGGCGGTCGGGTGGTCGGGGTCGACGCGCACGTGCGGGCGCACGCCCACCTTGGTCAGCTCGGCGGTGTGCCATTCGCCGGTGTCGAAGCCCACCCTGGTCAGCAGGCGGGAGTCGGCGCCCAGATAGGCGGCCCATGAGGCGGTGTTCGCGCCCGAGCCGCCGGGCCGCAGCACGATGTCGGCCGCGGTGTCGGTGCCCGGGCTGACCGGGACGCCGTGGATGGCGACGACGTCGGTGACGACGTCGCCGATCACCAGGAGTCCTGCGCTCATCCCCGTGCCCACGCGACCGCGATGTCGCTTGCCACCCGGACGTTGCCGCGCACGGCGGCGAGGTTGGCCTCGAGGGAGGCGCCGTCGGTGCCGCGCACCAGGTACGCCAGCAGGAACGGGGTGATGGCCTGTCCCGTCACGCCCTCCCGCTCGGCGGCGGCCAGCGCCTCGGCCAGCACGCGGTCGTGCAGCTCCGGGTCGAGCTGCTCGGCCACCGGCACCGGGTTGGCGACGATCAGCGCCGTCTCGGGGCCGCCGAGTGCGTCCTGGCCGCGCATGATGGCGGCGGCCTGCTCGGGCGTCTCGATCCGCCAGTCGATCGGCTCGCCGGAGCTGTGGAGGTAGAAGCCGGGGAAGGTGTCGGTGCGCAGCCCGGCGATGGTGACGCCGCGGGTCTCCAGGCGCTGCAGCGTGGCGGGCACGTCGAGGATCGACTTCACGCCCGCGCACACGATGGTGATGCGGGTGCGGGCGAGGGTGTCGAGGTCGGCGGACTCGTCCTGGTCCTGCGTCCAGCCGCGGTGCACGCCGCCGAGGCCGCCGGTGGCGAAGATCCTGACGCCCGCGCGGGCGGCGAGGAAGGAGGTCGCCGACACGGTGGTCGCGCCGCTGGCCCCGAGGGCGGCGGCGACGGGCAGGTCACGCTGGCCCAGCTTGCGCAGGCCGGGCTCGGTGGCGATGCGGACCAGTTCGTCCTCGTCCAGGCCGACCCTGGCCACGCCGTCCAGCACCGCGATCGTCGCGGGCACCGCGCCCGCCTTGCGGACGATCTCCTCCAGCTCCCTGGCGACCTCCAGGTTCCTCGGCTGGGGCAGGCCGTGGGAGATGATCGTGGACTCCAGGGCCACGACGGGAGCGCCTGAGGCGAGCGCCTCGGCGACCTCGGCGGACGGGCGGAGGATCGGGTCGGTGCTGGGCATGAGGTGGTTCGTGCTCCTTGGACGCGCTGGTGCTGGTGTCTTCTGGAACGGGCCAATGGCCGGGAAATGTTCCAAAAGGAGCAGATTACCGCTGGTCAGACGAGCAGCGCCACGCCGCCCAGCGAGAGCGTGACGATCATGGCGGTGGCGATGCCGCCGAGCAGCAGCGCCCTGCCGCCCCTGGCGAGTTTGCGCACGTCGATGCCGGTGCCGAGACCGAACAGCGCGGCGGCCAGCAGCAGGCCGCTGACCTGGGGCGCGGCGTCGGTGATCGGCTGCGGGACCAGGCCGGTGGCGCGCACCGCGACCATGAGCAGGAAGCCGAGCACGAACAAGGGGACGAGCGGCGTGGACCGCCTCCTGGAGACGCCCAGGCGCAGCGAGGTCAGCGCCACCAGCGGCGCGAGCAGCACCACCCTGGCCAGCTTCACCGTCACGGCCACGGTGAGCACCGCGGCGCCACCCGCCGCGCCGATGGCCGCGACCTGGGCGACCTCGTGCACCGACGCGCCCGCCCACACGCCCAGCTGGTGTGCGGTCAGGCCGAGCCATGAGCCCAGCAGGGGGAGCAGCGCGATCAGCGCCGTGCCGTACAGGACGACCACGCTCAGGGCGCTGGCCACGTCGTCGTCGTCGCTGACGCCGCCCTCGCCGCCGCCCTCGCTGCCGGTCGCCTCGTGCATGCCTGCCACCGCGGCGGCGCCGCAGATCGAGACGCCGGTGGCGACCAGCAGCGAGGTGCCCTGCGACAGGCCGAGACGGCGGCCGATCAGCGGGGTGAGGGCGAAGGTGAGGCCGGTGGCCACCGCGATGACCGCCAGCGGCGGCCAGCCGAGCGCCAGCACGTCCGGCACCGCGATCTGCAGGCCGAGCACGACGATCGCCGCGCGCAGGACCGTCCGGGCGGCGAACCTGACGCCCGGCGTGAACGCGGCGCCCACGCCGACGGTGTTGGCCAGCGCCGCGCCCATGACCACCGCCAGGATGGCCGGGCTGAGCACCGGGACCAGCCGGTTGGTCACCAGCGCCACCACGACCGCGACGGCGGTCAGGGCAAGGCCCGGCAGCAGCCCACGCACGGTGCCCTGATTAAGGGGTGCGGCGGTGAGAGTCATGCTCCCAGTCTTCGGCCCGGCGGGTCCCGTCAGTAGACCGATCTTGGCTGGGAGGTCATAGCCTATGGCTATGAGTGAATTGCCCGACTTGGAGTCATTGCGGCTCCTGGTCGACGTCGGCGAGCGGGGCAGCCTCGGTCAGGCGGCCAGGGCCGCGGGCATGGCGCAGCCCTCGGCCAGCAAGCGCATCGCCAGGCTCGAACGCCGCCTCGGCGTGCCGCTGCTCGAACGCACGCCGCGCGGATCGGCGCTGACCGCCGAGGGCAGGATGGTCGCGGGCTGGGCGGCGCAGGTGCTGGAGGCGGCGCGCGAGCTGATGCGCGCCGTCGATGCCGTACGGCAGGGTGAGGCCGCGCAGCTCCACATCGCGGCCAGCATGACGGTGGCCGAGTACCTCGTGCCCCGCTGGCTGGGCGAGCTGCAGAGCCGCGAGCCCGACATCCAGGTGGGGCTCGACGTGATGAACTCGGCCGACGTGGCGGCCAGGGTGCTGGGCGAACAGGTGGAGCTGGGCTTCGTGGAGGGGCCGACGGTGCCGGACGGGCTGGCAGGACGGGTGGTGGCCACCGACCGGCTGGTCGTCGTGGTCGCCCCAGGCCATCCGTGGGCGCGCCGCCGTACCGTGCTGCGGGTGGCGGAGCTGGCGGCCACCCCGCTGGTGGTCCGAGAACCGGGGTCGGGGACCAGGGAGACACTGGACCTCGCCTTCGCCGGTCAGCACGTCGCCAGCCCCCGCCTGGAGCTCGGCTCGAACGCGGCGGTGAAGGGCGCGGCCCAGGCGGGGGCGGCGCCCGCGGTGCTGAGCGGGCACGCGGTGGAGGCCGAGGTGGCCACGGGACGGCTGGTCGAGGTGCCGCTGGCGGGGCTCAACCTGGTGCGCAGTCTGCGGGCGGTGTGGCGGCGGGGCAGGTCGCTGACCGGGCCCGCCGCCACGCTGCTGGCGATCGCCTCCCGCCCGTGACACCTTGACGGTTCGTGGCATATCTAGGACAAATAGGTCGTATGTCTTATGACGTCGTGATCGCCGGCGGCGGGCACAACGGCCTGGTCGCCGCCGCCTATCTGGCCAAGGCGGGCCGCAGCGTGCTCGTCCTCGAGCGGCAGGACCACGTGGGCGGCCTGGCCATCTCCACCAGGGCCTTCCCCGGCGTGGACGCCCGCCTGTCGCGCTACTCCTATCTCGTCAGCCTGCTCCCCACGAAGATCGTCAAGGATCTGGGGCTCCGCCTCGAACTGCGCGGACGGCGCTACGCCTCCTACACCCCCGTCGGCGACGGCGGCCTCCTCGTCGACAACGCCGACGAGGAGCGGACGGCGGCCTCGTTCAGGCGCGTCACCGGCGGCGAGTCCGACTACCGGGCCTGGCGGGAGTTCTACGCCATGACGGCCCGGGTCGCCGAGCGGGTCGCGCCGACCCTGGTCGAACCGCTGCGCTCCGCGGACGAGCTGCGCGCCCTGATCGGGGACGAGGTGGCCTGGCGCGACCTGTTCGAGCGGCCGATCGGGCAGGTCGTCGACGAGCGTTTCGCCGACGACACCGTGCGAGGGGTGGTGCTGACCGACGCGCTCATCGGCACCTTCGCCGACCCCGCCGAAGACCTGCTGGCCAACAGGTGCTTCCTCTACCACGTGATCGGCGACGGCACGGGAGAGTGGAACGTGCCGGTCGGCGGGATGGGCGCCGTCACCGGGGCGCTGGAGGAGGCCGCCAGGCGGGCGCCACCATCAGGACGGGCGCGGAGATCGTGGGGATCGACCCCTCGGGCGAGGTCACCTTCCGCGACGCCGAGGGCGAGCACGCGGTCAACGGCGAAAGGGTGCTGGTCAACCTGCCGCCCGCCGTACTCGACCGGCTCATGGGACGTCCGCCGGTGACCCCCGAGGGCGCGCAACTCAAGGTCAACATGGTGCTGAGCAGGCTGCCCAGGCTGAAGGACGCGAGCGTCGACCCGCGCGAGGCCTTCAGCGGCACCTTCCACATCAACGAGAGCCGTGACCAGCTCGACCGCGCCTACGCCCAGGCGGTAAGTGGCGAGGTGCCCGACCTGCCGCCCGCGGAGGTCTACTGCCACTCGCTCACCGACCCCTCCATCCTGGGGCCCGGGCTGAAGGCGGAGACGATGACGCTGTTCGGCCTGCACATGCCCGCCCGACTTTTCCCGAAATATCGTGACGAGGCGCTGGCGGCCACGCTGCGGTCGATCAACTCCGTCCTGGCCGAGCCGCTGGAGGACTGCCTGCTCACCGCACCCGACGGCAGGCCGTGCATCGAGGCCAAGACCCCGCACGACCTGGAGACGGAGGCGGGGCTGCCCGGCGGGCACATCTTCCACCGCGACCTCACCTGGCCGTACGGCGAGGCGGGCGCCTGGGGCGTCGAGACCGAGCACCCGCGCATCCTGCTGTGCGGCGCGGGCGCCCAGAGAGGCGGCGGCGTCAGCGGCATTCCAGGACACAACGCCGCGATGGCGATTCTGACCGGGCCTTCATGACGTTCTCATGAAGCCGGTCTACCGTGGGTGACCATGAGTGATGGCGCGCGGTTGCTGGTGGTCGACGACGAGCCCGCCCTACGGGAGGCGCTGCAGTCGAGCCTGGAGTTCGAGGGCTACCAGGTCGCCACCGTCGCCGACGGCCAGGCCGCGCTCGACGAGCTGGCCCGCGAGAGCTACGACGCCGTGCTGCTCGACGTCATGATGCCGCGCCTGGACGGCCTGACCGCCTGCCGCAGACTGCGCGCGGGCGGCAACCACGTGCCCGTGCTGATGCTCACCGCCCGCGACGCCGTCGGCGACCGCGTCTCAGGTCTCGACGCGGGCGCCGACGACTACCTCGTCAAGCCCTTCGAGCTGGACGAACTGCTGGCCAGGGTGCGGGCGCTGCTGCGCCGCAGCTCGCTCGGCGGGCCCACCGCGCACGCCCCGCTGACCTTCGGCGACCTGCGCATGGACTCCTCCACGCGCGAGATCACCAGGGGCGGGCGCCGCCTCGACCTGACCAGGACCGAATACCTGCTGCTCGAACTGCTGCTGGCCCACCCGCGCCAGGTGCTGACCAGGGAGCAGATCCTGACCGAGGTGTGGGGCTTCGACTTCGAGCCGGCCTCCAACTCGCTGGACGTCTACGTGATGTACCTGCGGCGCAAGCTGGAGGCCGAGGGCGAGCCCCGCCTGATCCACACCGTCCGAGGGGTGGGGTACGTGCTGCGGGCCGCCGCGTGAGACGGCGCAGCCTGCGCTCACGGCTGACACTGCTGGTGACACTGGCGGTGGCGGCCGCGATCGCGGTCTCGGCGGTCGGCTGCTACATGATCGTCAAGCACGAGCTGTACGGCCAGATCGACCGCACCTTCGACGAGCAGCGGACCAAACCGGCCAAGTACAAGCAGCACGACGTCGACGCGCTGCTCCTGGAGTGCCGGCCGACCCCCGACACCACCCCGCACTACGGCGGCCGCCAGCCCCAGTCGACCCAGGTGATCTACGCGAACCGGGCGCTGCGCGACTGCTACCTCGGCCCCGCGCTGCCCGTCCGCCCGAAGGACCGGCAGATCGCCGCCAACGGCGGCTTCGACCTGTACGACGGCACCACGGTCGCGGGCAAGCCCGTGCGCATCTTCGTCGAGTCCCCCCGCCCCGGCATGGCGATCATGGACACCCGGCCGCTCGGCGAGATCCTGGCCACGCTGCGCACGCTCGCCGTCCTGCTCACCACCGTCGCCGCCATCGGCGTGCTCGGGGCGGCCTCCGCCGGCCTGCTCATCTCCCGTACGGCCCTGCGCCCCGTCGGCCGCCTCACCAAGGCCGTCGAGCACATCGCCAGGACCGAGGACCTCAACACCACCATTCCCGTCGACGGCACCGACGAGATCGCCAGGCTCAGCCGTTCCTTCAACGCCATGACCGCCGCCCTCGCCGGATCCCGCGAACGCCAGCAGCAACTGGTCGCCGACGCGGGCCACGAGCTGCGCACCCCGCTCACCAGCCTGCGCACCAACATCGACCTGCTGCTGCGCAGCGAGCACACCGGCAGGGCCATCGACCCCAAGGCCAAGGAGCGCCTGCTGGTCAACCTCAAGGCGCAGTTCGAGGAGCTGTCCACGCTGGTCGGCGACCTACTGCAGCTCGCGCGCGGCGAGTCCGACCACGAGCCGCACGTCGAGGTGGCCTTCCACGACGTCGTCAACGCCGCCGTCGCCCGCGTCAGGCTGCGCGGCGCCGACGTCACCACCGACCTCGAACCCTGGTACGTCGAGGGCCACCCCTCCTCGCTGGAACGCGCCGTCATGAACCTGCTCGACAATGCCGCCAAGTTCAGCTCGGGCGGCAAGGTCGAGGTGGAGCTGCGCGGGGGCGAGCTGACGGTCCGCGACCACGGCCCCGGCATCCCCGCCGAGGAACTGCCGCACGTCTTCGACCGCTTCTGGCGCTCGCCCTCGGCGCGCAGCCTGCCGGGCTCCGGGCTCGGGCTGGCCATCGTGGCGCAGGCCGTACAGGAGGCGGGGGGAGCGGCGCGGCTCGACAACGCCCACGGCGGCGGCGCGATCGCGCGGATCATGCTGCCCGGATCGCCGGTTCTCACCCAGTCCTAAGAGCGGCCTCAGTCACCTCCAAGTCGTGCTCGCGACCTTGTACGCATGACGACAGAACTCAGGACGCGCCTGGTCGAGGTGGTCGTTCCGGTCCACAACGAGCAGCGGGCGCTGCCGGTGTGCGTGGCCAGACTGCACGAGCACCTCACGACGTCCTTTCCGTACGGTTTCCACATCACGATCGCCGACAACGCCAGCTCCGACGGCACCTGGCCGGTCGCGCTTGAGCTGGCCGCCCGCTACCCCGGGGTGAGCGCCGTCCGCCTGGAGGAGAAGGGCCGCGGCAGAGCGCTGCGCAGCGTGTGGGCGGCGAGCGAGGCCGACGTCGTGAGTTACATGGACGTCGACCTGTCGACCGGCTTGGACGCCTTCCTGCCGCTGGTCGCGCCGCTGCTGTCGGGGCACAGCGACCTGGCGATCGGCACCAGGCTCGCCAGGTCGGCCACCGTGGTGCGCGGGCCCAGGCGCGAGTTCGTCTCCAGGGTCTACAACCTGCTGCTGCGCGGCGTCATGGGCGCCCGGTTCTCCGACGCGCAGTGCGGCTTCAAGGCCGTACGCACCGAGATAGCGCACGCCCTGCTGCCGGCCGTCGAGGACGAGGAGTGGTTCTTCGACACCGAGCTGCTGCTCCTGGCCGAGCGCCACGGCCTGCGCATCCACGAGGTGCCCGTCGACTGGGTGGACGATCCGGACAGCAGGGTCGACATCGTGAAGACGGCCGTGGACGACCTCAAGGGCATGGCGAGGGTGGCCCGCAAGGCACTGGCGGGGGCGGCGAACCTCCCCGTCCCGCCGCGGATCCAGCAGGCCGAACTGCCCCAGGGCATGGCGCGGCAGTTGCCCAGCTTCGCCGTCATCGGCGTCGTCAGCACGGTCGGCTACCTGCTGCTCTACTCCCTGTCGCGCCAGGTCCTGCCCGCCTTCGCCGCCAACGCGCTCGCGCTGTTCACCACCGCCGTGGCCAACACCGCCGCCAACCGGCGCTTCACCTTCGGCGTGAAGGGGAGCGCGGGCGTGCTGCGCCACCAGGTCGAAGGGCTGATCGCCTTCCTCGTAGGGCTCACGCTGACCACGGGAGGGCTGGCCATGGTGCCCGAGGGCGCGGCGCACCGGGTGGAGCTGATGGCGGTCATCGTCGCCAACGCGCTCGCCACTCTGGTGCGGTTCCTGCTGCTGAGGGTGTGGGTCTTCAACCCGAAGCGGAGGAACGCCCGATGAGCCGGCCCCGTGTCCTCCTGGGCGCCGACGGTGATCCGCGCTGGTCGCGGCCCGCGCTGTGGGGCGTGCTCGCCGTCGCCTTCGTCCTGTACGCGTGGGCGCTGAGCGGCATGGCCAACGAGTACTACTCCGCCGCGATCCTGTCGGGCACCAAGAGCTGGAAGGCCTTCTTCTTCGGCGCCCTCGACGCGGGCTCCTTCATCACCGTCGACAAGCCGCCGCTCGCACTGTGGGTGATGGGACTGTCGGCGCGGATCTTCGGGTTCGGCACGTGGAGCATGCTGCTGCCCCAGGCCGTGGCGGGCACGGCCGCGGTCGCCATCGTCTTCTCTGCAGTACGGCGCAGCTCGGGCCACTTTTCTGCGGTACGGCGCAGCTCGGGCCATGCGGCCGCCCTGGTGGCGGCGGTCGTCATGACGCTGACGCCGATCACGGTGGCGATCAACCGCGACAACAACCCCGACACCCTCCTCGTGCTGCTCCTGGTGTCGGCCGCGTGGTCCTGCCTGGAGGCGATCAGGCGGGGGCGGGTGCGCTGGCTGCTGCTGTGCGCGCTGCTGGCAGGTCTGGCGTTCAACACCAAGATGCTGCAGGCCTACCTGGTCCTGCCCGCCTTCACCGTGGCGTACGCGGTGTGCGCGCGGGCGCCGTTCGTGAAGCGGGTCGCCCACCTGCTGGCGGCGGGCGCCGTGCTGGTGGTCTCCAGCGCGTGGTGGATGGTGGTCGTCGACCTGTGGCCCGCCGCGTCCAGGCCGTACGTGGGCGGATCGACGGACAACTCGGTGTGGGACCTGGTCATCGGCTACAACGGGCTCGGGCGGATCTTCGGTCAGGGCGGCGGGCGGGGCGTCGGGTGGGGCGGCCCTTCCTTCGGCGGCGAGCCGGGGGCCGGGCGGCTGTTCAACGACGTCATGGCGGGGCAGATCTCGTGGCTCCTGCCGTTCTGCGCGGTGGCGCTGGCGCTCGCGGTGGCGAACCGGCGGACGCTGCGGGGGCGCGGGGCGGCCTGGGTGGCGTGGGGCGGCTGGCTGCTGGTCCACTACGCGGTGTTCAGCTTCTCCAGCGGCACCTTCCACCCGTACTACGCCACCGCCATGGCTCCGGCAGTGGCGGCGCTGACGGGGATGGGCGGCGTGCTGATGTGGCGGACGTACCGGGGGACGCGGGCGTGGGCGTGGGTGTTGCCGGCGGCGGTCGCGCTGACCGGTGGGTGGGCGTTCGTGGTGCTGCGCCGTATACCCGAGTTCGTGCCGTGGCTGGCGTGGGCGGTGGCGGTCGCGACCGCGCTCGCCGTCGCGGGGCTCGCCGTCGCAAGGCTCGCGGGCGCTGGGCCGGTGGTGGCGAGGCTGCGCGCCGGTGGGCCAGGCCGGCGGGCGGCGCGGCGTACGGCGGCGGCCGGTCAGGGGGCGGTCGGGCACGGCGCGGTCAGTCAGGGGGCGGTCAGTCAGGAGACGGTCGGGCAGGGGGCGGTCAGTCAGGGGGCGGTCAGTCAGGAGGCGGTCGGGCACGGGGCGGTCGGGCACGGGGCGGCCACGACGGCGGCGGCTAGGACGGCGGCGGTGGCGGTGGCCGTGGCGCTGCTGGCGGGCCTGGCGGGGCCCGCGGCGTACGCGGTGACGCCGCTGGGCTCGCCGGTCAACGGGACCAACCCGACGGCGGGGCCCTCGGTCGGCTCGGTCGGCTTCGGCCGCGGACCCGGTGGTCCGGGCGGCATGCGCGGAGGGCCGCCCCCAGCCGGGCTGCAGGAACAGAACGGCCAGCCGCCCGCAGCGCGAGAAGGGCAGGAGGGGCAACCACCTGCGGACCAGGAGGGCGAGGACGATCAGCCGCCCGCGGCGCGAGAAGGGCAGGAGGGGCAACCGCCCGTGGACCAGGAGGGCGAGGACGGCCAGCCGTCCGCAGCGCGAGAAGGGCAGGAGGGGCAACCACCTGCGGACCAGGAGGGCGAGGACGATCAGCCGCCCGCGGCGCGAGAAGGGCAGGAGGGGCAA